>JAHJRE010000138.1 GCA_018831055.1 Bacteroidota bacterium | reverse complement strand
TCAAAAGCACCTGGAGGTCCTCGTTATATACAACCGTTGTGTACTCATAATACTGTGTACTGCCGTTATCGATGTATTCATAATAGGTTACCAGACATTCCACTTCGCTGTCCTGATCGAAAATATTCTGAGTAACATATTGGATATCATAAAGGTAATTATTGGCAGGAAGGGAAAACGACATGGTCTTCCAGAGCGAATGATCGAGATTATAGATCCGGCACTGGCTGTTGGCAACATCCATGACATAATATTTTGTTCCTGAGAGCTCAAGCCAGGCAACACCGGCAGAAACATTATACGTGTTCTCCAGGGAGATCTGTGATTTCAAATTTTGGCTAAAACATAAGAATAGCAATGAATATAAGACAATAACAATCCTTTTCATAGGTAATTATTTAGATATTTAGGATTGCAAATTTAATCTTTTACCGGATGGTCGAGGATTTTTATATCACTTTCTTTTCCGAAGACGGTCAGGTTATCTCCTTCTTCGATCAGGGTGTTTACGTCGGGGAAGGGTAAAAAGTCATTTTTCTTTTTAACAATTCCTAAAATTCTGATATTAAGCTTTGTTATTTCGGGATCGTTTAATGTTTTTCCTACTGTCCAGTCACCCTTTTTCACTTGAAGTTCGGTTAAATGAAAATCATCGTGCAATTTTACCAGGGAGATATGATCGCGAAGATGCCAATTGGTTGTTTTTTTCAGGGTAAGTGTGATCTTGGTAAAAAGCCAATTGTCGATTCTTTTATTGGCTGAGAGAAACATGATGAGGCCGACTCCCCCGGCGAGTGCGGCAAGGTTATAATACCAGGCAAGACCGGCTGTGTCTTTATGGATAAAGGTAAGCAGGATAGAGGCCATCACCGTGACTATACCGGCATTTCCCAGCAACATAAGGATCATAACGATTTTTCGCCGTATGGGATGACTGGTGATCATTTCGGCTTCATGGGTTGTAAACCCGACTCCAGAAAATGCCGACCTGGCCTGGAAACGGGCTATTTCCGAAGAAAGGCCGGTATTGACCAAGGCTACGGTTGCAATTTTTGTAATCAAAATGGAAAAGAGGATGATGGTGATGACGCTGATTACAGGTAACATATTATCAGTTTTATTGATTTATTTCAATGGCCCAGGCATTTAAACAATATGGATTGCGAGTTAAATGATCAGGAATATGTATAACACAACCCTCCCCATTTTTCTCCCAGGAAAGATTTTCTTCGCTTCCTACTAACCTTGCAATTGATCCTTCCTCCGGGCAATATTGCATAAGCGATATCACTTTGGGAATATCGGTTTCACCTTCGTCTGCCAGGTAAATCAGGAAGGTTCTTCCATCATTTTTCCTGGTCAGGCATATCTTTCCTTCTTTATAAGGGTATAAAGGCCTGGTTCCGTAAATGGCTTCGCTGTTGAGCTTCATCCATTCCCCCGTTTCCCTGAGCATATCATAGGCTCCGGGGTCCCAGGTCCCGTCGGGGCCGGGGGCTATGTTCAACAGGAGATTACCACCCTTGGCCACGATATCTACCAGTAGATGAACCACCTTCCTGCCGCTCATATACTTGGCATTAGGCACCCACGACCAGCTTCCTCCCGCTATGATGCAGGATTCCCAGGGATAGGGCAGCATCTTCTCAGGTACCTGGTTCTCCGGTGTCAGGTAATTCTGGTTTATTCCAGGAACAGCGCGGTCAACGACAATGATACCGGGCTGCTTCTGCCGTACTTTCTGTACCAGCTCATCCATACGAATATCCTGGTTCTGTATGCGGGTAAATTTAAAATCCGGACTGTTGATGGCGCGCCTTATTTCATCATCCGACTTCTTTCTGACCCAACCACCGTCGAGCCATAATATGTCAACCTTCCCGTAATCCGATACCAACTCCAGTAATTGGTTGTGGGTGAATTCAATATAATTTTCCCATCGTTCAGAATAAGCTTTAATGTCATAATTAACATTACGATCGGGTGTAGCAAAATTCGGCCACCAGTAATACTCACAATGCCAATCGGGCTTGGAAAAATAGGCTCCGGTCCACAATCCTTCCTTCCTGAATGCATCGAAGATTTCCAGGGTTATATTGGAACGTTTATCCACACTGAACGGGCATCCCGGATCGGTAACCTTGTAATCAGTATACTTTGTATCAAACATACAGAAACCATCGTGGTGTTTGGTGGTAAAAACCACGTACTTCATTCCTGCTGAGCGGGCAGCCTCTGCCCAGCGCTCAGGCTCAAACTTCACCGGATTAAAGGTGGTCTTCAGGTTCTCGTAATCTCTTTTGTAAGCAATATAATCAGGGTTATTCCTCCGGCACCATCCCTCATCTTCGGCACAGATTGACCACGATTCTACCACGCCCCACTGGCTGTAGGGCCCCCAGTGCATGAGAAGCCCGAATTTAAGATTCTGCCATTGATCCAGCTTCTCCAGTACCATGGTGTCGGTTTCCGGGAAATAAGGTCCTTCATGGTGTTGTGCTAATAAGTCCATGGTGCTTGCCACCAATAATAAAATGATGAAAATGGGTTTTGATGTCATTTGATCAGGATAAATTGAGGGTTTTTGATATCAATAAATAGTTTTGACAAATCTAATCATTATTGAAAGCCTGTTAGCAGGAAGTCAATCAAAGATGATCACCTCTCCCCTGGCGCGAATATCTTCTGAAGAAGCTCCTATCTGTAATTCGTATAATCCCGGGTCTATCCTGTAGCGTTTTGAATATTCGTTAAAATAGGACAGGCGATAAGAGTTAATCACGAAGTTTATATGTTTTTTCTCATTTGCATCGAGGCTCACTCTCTGGAATGCGATGAGTGTTTTCCTGGGACGGAAGTTTCCGGATTTCTTCCTGGCTGCATAAACCTGAACGACTTCATCACCCGGGGTATCGCTATTGTTGCTTATGGTAAGTGAAAGCCGGATATCATTTCCTGCAACAATCAAACCTTCAGCAACCCTTGGGTTCTCATAAGCGAAGTCTGAATAGCTAAGCCCATGCCCAAATGGGAAGCTTACCTTTCCTGAAAAGTACCGGTATGTTCTGCCTTCCATAGAATAATCATCGTAGGGAGGGAGGTCCTCAATGTTACGGTAAAATGTAACAGGCAGTCTTCCGGAGGGATTGGAGCTTCCAAAAAGTATATCTGCCAGCGCATTTCCTCCTTGTTCCCCGGGATACCAGGCAAAAAGCATAGCATCGGCGAGGGAGTCAATCTCCTCTGTTGCAATGGCGCTTCCTCCGGTGATCACCACGATCAGTGGTTTTTCTTTTATGTTGTGCCTTAGTTTATGAAGGAATTCCACCTGATTACGTGGCAGGCGTATATCCTGGCGGTCCCCCCCTTCTGCCAGCATTGCATCGCCTTCCTCCCCTTCAAGCATACGGTTCAAGCCGACGACCGCTATGCTTACGTCGGCACGGCGGGCTTCCCAGAAACCATGGAAAATGCTGTCGGTATTCAGTAGGCAACCCCGGCTGTAATCGACTACGGTTCCGGGATCAGACCGGTTAACGATGCCTTCGACGAAAGTGACCATGTTTCCTGAGAAACCGTTATAATTACCTACCAGTGCATCATTATCAAAAGCCGTAGGGCCGGTAATGAATATATTCCGGATCTTTGATTCGTCGAGCGGGAGGGTATTGTTTTCGTTTTTCAGCAGAACAATGGATTTGGTTGCGGCCTCCAGCGCCATTTCCCTGTGCTCATCACAATTCACGACTTCCCGGGGTATAGCGTTGAATGGCACCATTTCCGGAGGATCCATGAGTCCAAGCCGGAACCGTGTTCTCAGTAAAACCGCCAGGTTCGAGTCAATCGTTGATTCCAACACCAATCCGCTGTCGACTGCTTCCGGAAGGTATTTATAAATATACCCGCAATTAAGGTTAACCCCGGCATTGGCAGCCATGGCAGCAGCCTCTGCACGGGTATCCACAACCTTGTGCCTTGCCCAAATATCGTCCAGGGCCCAACAGTCGGACACAATATGCCCCTCAAAACCCAGATATTCCCTCAGCACTTTCTGTAAAAGCAGAGGGCTCCCGCAGCAGGGCAGTCCGTATGTCCTGTTGTACGCACACATTACCGCTTCCACACCGGTATCAGCCAAAGCCTTGAATGCAGGAAGATAGGTCTCAAAAAAATCCCTTTCCGGAGGGGTGGCGTCAAAGTGGTGCCGCGATTCTTCCGGTCCGCTGTGAACCACATAATGCTTGGCGCATGCCGCTGCTTTAAGGTAACGGCGATCATCACCCTGTAAGCCGCCAACAAAGGCCTCGCCAATCCTGGATGTCAGATAAGGATCTTCGCCATAGGTCTCCTGACCCCGGCCCCAGCGGGGATCACGGAAAATATTAACATTGGGAGTCCAGAATGTTAATCCCGTATATTGCTCGTAACTGCCTTTGGCTACCGCAGCATTGTGTTTGGCGCGGGCTTCATCGGAAATGGCTCCGGCGATCCTGTAAACAAGGTCAGGATCAAATGTCGCCGCCATACCTATAGCCTGAGGGAATACCGTTGCCTTTCCCGCACGGGCTACGCCATGAAGGCACTCATTCCACCAGTTGTAAGGCGGAATGCCGAGGCGCTCAACGCCCGGACTGTTATACAGCATCATGGAAGCTTTTTCCTCCAGGCTCAAGCGGGAGATCAGATCGGAAATCCGTTTTTCCATGCCAAGGGCCGGATCCTGGAACGGAAACCGGTAGCTGCTTTCCTGGCTTATTAAACTTGAAACAGATAAGAAAATGAAGAGGAAAAATAACAGGATTTGTTTCATTATTCAATATTTTCTATTCATAAATATCTATTTCCCCATCCAGCAAAACAGCAATAACAGTAATTTGCGGATCAAGCACTTCCTGTGGGACATCAATATACAAAATGCCGGGCACTTCGCTCCAATACTGTTTCATTTTGATATCCCAGGAAAGTTTGGTACCGTTTCCGACCACCCAGATGCGGTTCACCTTGTTCTTGATTCCTTTAACAGGGACGGGGCCTGAAGGACGGCCATCCAGAAAAAGATAAAGTATGTTGCTATCGGCTGATAATGCCGAAGGGCCGTAGTAGTAATCCTTTGCAATTCCGGCCTGCGTCCCGTAGATGGCATCGGCATGCTTGTGTGTCCATCTGCCCAGTTCTTCCAGGATATTCATCTGCTCAACGGGAATGCTTCCATCCGCTTTGGGGCCGATATCAAGGAGAAGGTTGCCCCCCATGCTGATACAATCGGTAAATATCTGAATGATTTGTCCGGGAGTTTTATAATTGCTGTCGTTATGCTGATATCCCCAGGAATCATTCATGGTCATACAAAGTTCCCAGTACTCTGCTTGTGGTCTTTTGATAGGAACACCCTGTTCCGGTGTGGCATAATCGCCATATCCCTGAAGTCGTGAATTGATGATGGCGGCAGGGTTCCTGCTGAGTATCATTTTCCTGATCTCCAGGGCATGCCACTTTTCGGCGCTTTGCTCCCAGTCGCCATCAAACCAATAAAGATCCGGGTTGTAATTCTTTTGTATTTCTGTGATTTGTCCAAAATTGAACTTCACAAAGGACTCCCAGCGGGTGGAATCATCTTCATAGCGTTTTTCGTTGCGGGTGAAATTGGGATAATCAGGATGCGACCAGTCGAGAAGGGAATAGTATAATCCAACCTTAAGGCCTTGTTCGCGGACTTCCATTACAAAGGGGGCAATGAGATCTTTCCCCGCAGGGGTTTTGTTTACCACATTCAGTTCGGAATATGAAGTGGGCCATAATGCAACTCCATCGTGATGCTTGGAAGTGAGGACAACATACTTAGCACCGCTTTCTTTAATGGCCTTTGCCCATTGGTGAGGATCGTAATTCATTGCTGTAAAGCCTTCAAGCTGCCTCATATAATCCTGGTAATCAATATATCCATTAAAGAACGACCAGGACTCATCGATCCCGTTCACGGCATAGATTCCCCAGTGAATAAAAATGCCAAGGCGGGCATCCCGGAACCATTGCATCCTTTGAGCATCAGGCACTTCCTGGGAGAAAGAAAACAAGGGAATGAGGAGTATGAAAAGAAAAGATTTCTTCATGATCAGACTTTCATTATAAACCGTGAGAAAATTATTAAATTATTTAATAAGAGAGGGGGATATTTTGAAATAAAAGGAACTAATAATAAAATGAGGTGGTGAAGAATTTCGCGCAGAGACGCAGAGTTTGTTTCGCGCAGAGGCGCAGGGGATTGTTTCGCGCAGAGACGCAGGAGATTGTTTCGCGCAGAGGCGCAGAGTTTTTTTCGCGCAGAGGCCGCAGGGGACTAATTTGTATAAACAGGCAACTTGTGTAACCGCAGAGGCGCAGGGAAGAGTGTTTCATTAAATAGGATCAGCAATCCCCCTGCGTCTCATTCTTACTCTGCGCCTCTGCGCGAAAAAACTCCGCGCCTCTGCGCGAAACAAAATCTTCAATTTGAACCTAAGTCCTTATGTGAGCAAACCTAATTTTTTAACCTAAATCTAAAAAATATGGATATTAATTATTTATCAGGCCTAATTGTAAAAAAATGCTTAAAGATCCATAAAGGAATAGGGCCTGGATTGTTCGAGTCAGTTTATGAAGAAATACTGGCGGTGGAGCTAACAAGTGAAGGACTTCTGGTAGAGCAACAGAAAGTCTTGCCTGTTTATTGGGAAGGTTTATTGATTAAAAATGGGTTCAAAGCTGATCTAATAGTGGAAGACCTTATTATCGTTGAAATAAAATCTGTTGATTTATTGGCACCTGTTCATAAAAAACAGCTCATTACATACTTAAAAATCTCAGGTTATAAACTCGGATTGCTGGTAAATTTCAATGTTGATTTGATTAAAAATGGAATTCATAGGATTGTAAATAATCTTTGACTATAATCGGTTTAAAAAGAGGTTTACTTCTCGCTGAGAGGAAAAATCTTTCGCGCAGGGGATTGTTTCGCGCAGAGACGCAGAGTTTGTTTCGCGCAGAGACGCAGAGTTTGTTTCGCGCAGAGGCGCAGAGTTTGTTTCGCGCAGAGGCCGCAGGGGAATTATTTGTATAAACGGACAATTTGTGTAATCGAAGAGGCGCAGAGAAGGGTGTTTCATTAAATAGGATCAGCAATCCCCCTGCGTCTCATTCTTACTCTGCGCCTCTGCGCGAAAGAAAATCCTATCAGCGGGAAAGCCTTTGTAAAAAAGATCACAGGTTATTTCGCGCAGAGGCGCAAGGGATTGTTTCGTGCAGGGGCCGCAAGGGATTGTTTCGCGCAGAGGCCGCAGGGGATTGTTCGCGCAGAGGCCGCAGGGGAATAATTTGTATAAACAGGCAACTTGTGTAACCGCAGAGGCGCAGGGAAGAGTGTTTCATTAAATAGGATCAGCAATCCCCCTGCGTCTCATTCTTACTCTGCGCCTCTGCGCGAAAAAAACTCTGCGCGAAAAAAACTCATTCAACAATTACCTCATCGCAGAAAATCCACGACTTCCCCCCTGCACCTATATGCCAGGAAGGACATTGTTTCATTGATCTGGCTATGATCCTGATATATCTGGCATCCGCCTGTCCTGTTTGAAAACTGAATTCTTCCGTAAAAATATCATCCTGTTTTTCCGGTGCACGGTTATTCAGGCTTTGCAAAAACTCCCAGGTTTGGTTGTCGGGCGATACATATAAAGAAACCTCCTGTGGCAGAAAGATCCACGATTTCACTTCCTGGAGGAAGGAGGCTCTTACCAGGCTAATCCTTTGCTTTTCTCCAAGATCAATGATCGCCTCCATATCTTCCCCATGAAACCCCAGCCAGTTAAAATGAAAATCGAGGGTGCCGATCAACCCATCCGTAAGGGCTTTAGCGCCTCCGACAGGATAGATTTCGCTGTGCTCGGTCAGGAGGGTCACCGGTTTACCTAATCCCAGCGGGTTTTTCATGCTGTTCTCAACATAATGAAGCATAGCTTTGTGATACTCATCAGGATATTTGCCTCCTTCTTCGTAACGCGTTACTCCTGAAAGCTTAGCCTGGTTGGTAAATTTTTCCAGCCTTTCCTTCATTTCCGGGTTGGGTTTCCATCCTTCTTCCGTTTCCAGGAAAAAACTCAGCTCTTCATCCACATTTCGCATGGAGATTTCCAGTATGGCATACTCAAGGGGCAAACGTGCTGTTTTAACCCTTTGCATCAATACCGGATCATTCAGCACCGCTTCTTCTGCCTTATCGAATAATCCGGTGTATTCCCTGATCAGGAGCGGAGAGAGGTACCCGTCGATGGCATCATATGGATAACCATAAATATACAGTGTTTTACCCGATCGGAGCAGGGCAGTGTGCATTTTCTGGATATAATCCCGGATATAGGGTGCCGCCTTGCCATAATAGCCATCGGTAAAGTCGCGGATGATCTCCTGTACATCCCTGTCTGGATCCCACAACAGCCTGGCAATAATATAGGTACGCAGATCGCTGAATTCGCCTACATTATTTCCGCAGCCCTGCTGAAACATCATAAAGGCATTGTTATCGGCAAAAAGCACCAGGTTAGGCTGAAGTACATGAAAATTCGGGAAGGGGCTGAGCAAATTCCGGAATTGGACCACATAATCCCATATCATAATATTATCAGTCAGTTTACCCCAATCCTGCAAATCCTTCAGGAAAGTCTGATCTCCCTTTTCCTCCGAAATCGGTTTGCTCCGGTCACATTCGATGCTGCAAAGCATGATGTTGACGTTTTCGTCAGGAACAATGTTTTCCGGTGCAGAACGTGTATACTGGTATGCAAGGGTGGATATCACCTTATCGGGAAAACGTCTTGCCACGTTATTCACAAAATGGATCAGGGTGCCGGAAGGACCTCCGTACAGCTCATCCAGTTTTTTACATTCCTCGCACTGGCAGACCAGATAATTATCGTTTTGTGAAACCGACCAGAACGTTTTCTCCGGCAGACTATCCATTACTTTTTGCAGGTTAGCGGTCAGCACCTCCAGTACCTCCGGGTTACTAAGGCAAAGCTGGCCTCCCGGTATCCTGTCGCCATCGATCTCGGTAAAGTATTCCGGGTGTTGTTCAAAGTATTTTTCAGCAGGAACAAGATCATCAAAGGTATGCACCCACAAATGTCCCCAGGCTGCTTCAGGATCGGATTTTTTATCGAGTTTATGCCATTGACGGTACTCCCGGCTGGTCATGGGCCATTGGTAATTAAGCTCACGAAAAGTGAAGACAGGCACCTGCCTGTCATCAATGGAGGGGAGTTCAATAGATTCCATTTCAGGAACATACATGGCATCGGGGGTATACATTCTGCAGCCGAGGTAGTCTTCCAGGAAACCATAAACAGCATTGCGGGTACCCTCCGGGGTATTTCCGGCAATCAACAGATCCTGGTCCAGGGTTTTTATCAGGAATCCATCTGAGCCTAAACCATTAAAAGTCACCTCATCTGTAAATGATGCCGTATGTTCTCCTCTCCCAATAAATATGGCAGGAGTGTTTGTATTCATGCTGCCGGTGATTATTTCCGGTCTTTCACCGCTTATCCTGAAAATATATTCTGCAAGGGCCAGTGCAGATTTTTGAGTAACGGAATCCGCATCCGCAGAAATAATGATTGGGTAGTCATTCCCTGTTATGCAGATTCCCTTTTTCTCACTGCATGCCTGAGACAGGAAAAAGCATAAAAGAGGAATAAAAACATAGCCTTTATAGAAAGGTAATCTCATAATGTGTAACATTTTTATAAATTCGGATAAATATAACACTATCTCACGCACCCAACATAAAACAAAAAACATATATTTGCAATAATCCATGACTTTCTAACCAAATACCAAGTTTTATGAAAGCGCCGATCTTCATTTCCTGTGTGTTGCTTTTACTTATCACTGTTTCCTGCACAAATAAAAAGGGCCCTCAGATGCCGCCGCCGGAGATTCATGTTGTTGAAACCACTTCAGATACGGTTCCAATCAAAGCTGATTTTCTTGGACAAACCTACGGCAACTTTGATATTTCCATCCGGGCACGTGTTGATGGAGTTTTGGAAGGTATGTACTTCAAAGAAGGTTCCAGGGTGAAAAAGGGGCAACTTTTATACAAAATTGACCCTCAGCCTTTTGAAGCGGAAGTAGCCCAGGCTTTGGGTCAGCTTGCCGAAGCTAAGACAGCCCTGGTAAAGGCCGAGAGCGACCTGAACCGCATCAGGCCGCTGGCAGAGATCAATGCCGTGAGTCAGAGCGAACTTGACGGGGCCGTTGCCCAGTATGGCGCTGCGAAAGCCTCCGTTGATGCCGCAGAGGCAAGTTTGCGTCTGGCCAGGATAAAGCTTGGATACAGTGATATATATTCACCCATCAACGGTGTCATCGGTATGTCGGAAGCAAAAGTCGGAGATTATGTTGGTAAAGCGCCCAATCCTGTTGTACTGAATACAGTTTCTCAGATTGATACCATCCTGGTTCGTTTTTCTATCACTGAAAAAGAATATCTGAAGTTTGCCAGGCACCAGATGGAAGATAAAAAAAAGTCTGACATGGATGCTTCCGGCAAGGTTAATCCCGGGCTGCAAATGATACTTGCCGATGGTAGTACATTCAGCAACCGGGGATGGGTGGATTTTGCAAACAGAAACGTCGACCCCACAACCGGCTCATTGTTGTTGCAGGCTTCATTCCCTAACCAGGAAAAGCTATTGCGGCCCGGACAATATGCCAAGGTAAGAGGTACGATTGATATTGCGGAAGGTGTGATCCTTATACCGCAGCGCTGCGTTATGGAATATCAGGGTAAGTATAGTGTTTACGTTGTTGACGAAACCAATACAGTGGCAAGCAGGGATATAAATCCCGGTCCCACGATGGGTAGCTTCTGGCTCATCCAAGATGGCCTCAAGCCGGGGGAGAAAGTTGTTTACGAAGGTCAACAAAAGATCAAGGCCGGCATGAAAGTCAATCCGGTTATCCAGAAAATCCAGATTCCTGAATTCGAATAAACATTGATCCTATGGGCAATTTTTTTGTAAGAAGACCGATCGTGGCCATGGTGATTGCCATTGTCATTGTCATTGTAGGGGTTATCTCTCTGACACAGCTTCCTGTGGAGCAATACCCCAACATTACTCCGCCTATGGTAAGTATCAGCGCCAAATACACCGGCGCCAATGCTGTCAGTGTGGAGCAATCCGTAGCAACTCCCATCGAACAGGAAATGAACGGGGTAGAAAACATGATTTACATGAAATCCGTCAACGCCAACGACGGTTCCATGTCGCTACAGGTATCCTTTGATATAGGCTCTGACCCTGACATGAACACAGTATTTGCGCAGAACCGGGTTGCACAGGCCAGTCCTAAACTACCGGAAGCGGTAAACCGCCTGGGCGTAACTACCAAGAAATCGTTCAGCTTCCCGATCATGATCATTGCCATAACCTCTTCAAATGCCGGTTATGACCAAAACTTCCTGGGTAATTATACTACGATCAACATAAAGGATGTTCTTGCCCGAATACCCGGAATCGGGCGCGTGGATGTGCTGGGCGCCAGCGATTATTCCATGCGTA
>JAHJRE010000137.1 GCA_018831055.1 Bacteroidota bacterium | reverse complement strand
CTTCTTTTACCAGATACAGAATATTGATAATCCTACCTGTTCTTCCATTGCCATCATAAAAAGGGTGAATGCTTTCAAACTGATGATGGATAATAGCCATTTTCACCAGCGGATCCCAATCACTGAGTGCGTTGTCGTTGATGAACTGTTCCAGATTGCTCATTAAAGCTACTACTTCATCATGGGTTTGTGGTGGCGTGTACACTATTTCACCCGTTTGCTCATTCTTCAATTCTGTGCCGGGTACTTTTCTAAAGCCTGCATCATTTTCTTCCAGTGTTGCCTGCATCTGAATGATGTGGTTGTTTGTCAGTATTCCCTTTTGCCTAACAGTTGCAAAACCCCAACGCAATGCCTCTGCATAGTTGTGTACTTCTTTGGATGCGATGGATTTAAACTCCTTTTTCAGGTAATCGCCCTGATACAATTCATCATGTGTGGTAATGATGTTTTCTATGGCCGAACTGTCTTTTGCTTCTTGTAGAGAAAGGGTACTGATTAAAATACTTTCATTCGGAATGCTCAGGGCAGCCCCTTTCATCTCAGCCAATGCACTGCGGGCAGCAGCCGTTTTTTTTAGAATGGCTTTGGTTTCTAAACCGAAATCCAAAGGAAGTTGTGGTATTTTATATGCCATATCTTTCTTTTTTAAATTACCGGAAACTTATCCCCAAACTGCTGTTTCCAAATGTTTAGTGCTTTGGTTAGACTGTCTTGCTGTAAAGCTTGTTCCGCTTGTTTTATCAGTTCATTAAATGCCTCTTTGAAGTTGCTTTTCTGATTGCCGTCCAGTTTTGCCAGAAAATCATCTCTTGGAGTTGCAGGGTTCTTACTTGCAGTTTCCCACCCAAATGAATTCTTTACGGCTTTGGCAGTTTCATAAAAAGCAATATCGTCTCTAGTGTTCGGTTTGTAAAATGTGGCTACCCAAAAACTGAAAGCAATACCACTCGGCATTTTTCTGCTTCTTTGGTAAGCCCAAGTTTTGAAGTATTTTACCAAGCGAAGCATTTGACCATCTCTATCTTTCTCCTTACGTTGCTTTTCAAACCAATCGCATAATTCTTTTGGGTCGCTTTCTTGCCATTTGGTTTTTGTGGCAAGAAATGGATGTTTATTATTTGGGATTTTGTAATAGACTGGCAAGTCAATATCAAAATCGCCTTTGTAAATTACCCTGATACACTTTTCTTTATGCTCAATACCAGAAACGGTTTGGTCTTTCACCGCTTCTGCTACATACTTTTGTAAAGTCAATGGCTCAATAGTTGGTTTGGTAAGAAAATAAACACCTAAATCAACATCGTAACTACCGTCCTTTTTCACGACCATTGTTTTCATTTTGTATGAACCTTGTATGTAAAATTTAGGTACCGGAACTTTCGTTTTGGTTTTGAAATATTCTACAATGCTTTTTTGCAAAGCTTGTCGGGATGAAGTAAGTTTATCCTTTTTCCCTTTTGTAAGTGAGATTGCTTGCTCGAACTTTAAAAATTGGTTATGTGTATTGGCCATGTCGTTGTATTTTATTTCGTCATCGCTAAACAGTTCTTTGAGAATCAGTCCTCCGACTGCCACTCCCAAAATTCTTAATAATATTGGTAGCATTGTTTTGAAATTCTATGGTTGCTTTTTCAGCAAGTTTTTTAAGTCTTTCGGTATCCGTTTCGTCCATTTCAATGTTGCAGCTTTCATTTAATTCTGTGTCAATTCGCAAATACTTGAAATTTTCTTGTTCACCTTTATCAATTCCTTTGTGCAAAAGGCTGATTAAGTTTTGAACTTGTTGAGATTGCCCTTGCATAAACACATCAATCAGTCTTTTTTTATCATCCGAGTAAATCCAATATTTTATACCAAACTTTTTCCGCATTTCTGATTTCTTTTTGATTCTCAGCTGTCGGAGAATCCAGTTGATAATTCCTTTATTATATTTAATGCCGGCATCACAGAATTTCTGATGACCTGTTCCAATTGATAAAACAGAAAGTTCTTCAAGTTTAACCCCGAAGGCTTTTTGTGCTTCAATGATTCCGTTTAGGGTGGGGTTATTTGCCCAAACTCCGCCATCTATTTTATTGGCAAAGGGTTTTTCAATGTCGTTTAAGTCGGTGTAGCTTGATGAATAAGGGTCGAAGTAGGTTGGTGCGGCAGATGTTGCCATGGCCGCCTGATATGCCGGAATATGAAAATCACGAACAAAAGCTGGATGGTACTTGCTTTTTAAAACTGATGGACGACCTTCCATCATATCATAAATAGGAATCATTACAGGTGTCTTGCAATCAACCAATCTAGGATCCTTAGCATTGTTGTGTTTTGCAAATGTTTCCCGAACTAATTTCTCTAATTCATCACGTTTATGAGCCGACCTCCATATCTGTCTGATAAAACTTTTTTTATCACCGAAAATCAAACCAGCATTATTCAAATACATCTCATAAATCTCTTTAGCAGGTATTCCTAAAGAAAGAGCAATTGCCATAATACCCCCGGTAGAAGTACCACAGATTAAATCAAAGTTTTGATACACCTGCCATTTCTCAACGCCTTTCGCTTTAAGTTCTGCTTCATAGTTGGCTAATAGCATGGCTGGGAAAACGCCTCTGATGCCGCCTCCGTCAATGGATAATATTTTGAATGTATCTGCCATATTATTTGATTCTGATTTTTCCGGTTAATAATTGCTGCATCAAGCCTTTTTTCTTTTCTCGCAATTTTTCTGCTTTCAATTTCAAAAGCGATATTTCTTTATCTGCTGCTTGAAGAACTCTAACAATGGCAGTTTGCTCTTCTATCGTTGGAATAAAAAACTTCATTGAGCAAAGTCCATCAAATGATAAACTATCTCTAACGCTTCCCTGAACGAACATTGGAATATGACCATAGAACCATTGTGTTTTTAGATGAAAGTATAGAAAGTCAGCAAGTAGATGTTTTTCGTCTGTTGAAAACACAACATACATTGGACTCAAAATGCCTTCATCAAAATTTCTCAGTAAATCAAGTGAGCCAACATTAACCCTCGAAGGATTATATGCAAACTGACCTTTCTTTACGATTTTATAGTTTGAAGCATCTTCGCTAGCAACCGACCTATCAAATTGATCAGATTGGTTTATAAATCCTCTGGAATTTGTAACAGAGAGAACTCTGGTAACTTTCAAGTCCTTATTTCTTTCAGAAACTTCTTTTATAAACTGTCCTACAACTTTTGTTTTTACTTCACCATTAAAGCTATTCAGTCTTCTTTTCCCCGAAAGTAATTGCTGCATGAGCCATTTTTTGCGGAGTTCTTTTTGGATAATAAGTTTCTCAACTACTTCAACATTAGCATCACAGGTTCTTATAATCGTTGTTATAGCTTTTTGTTCCGCAATATTTGGCAATGCAATCGGGATTTTTTCTAGTGATTGCTTGGTTAGTTTGTATCTTCCAGCTCCTTGCCTTGTCAAATATGGAGTTAGTTCTTTGTGGTTAAAATAATAGAAAAACCACTCAGTAAGGTTGTCCGTGCCTTTTATTACATGTGCATGATTGTTAACATTGAATTTGCCTTCTACCAAAAGTGTCATTGGCAATTCCTTCCATTTTAAAAAATGGTCGCCATCCTCTCCGATTAAAGCATATTTCCCTTCTATTCTATATTCGTTAATATAGTCTTGAATTTTTGTTGGACCATAATAGGGGAAAAGGCCTTGGATTTTCTTCCGTTCTTCTTCGCTTATTGGAAAACGTAAATAGTTACAAATTTCAAATGCTTCGCCAACTGTACTTACACTCCAATCTGTTGGTATCGTAGAATTGTAAAAAGGCTTCCTTTCCTCCATTAAATTATTTATTACTGCTGCTTGCTTCATCAATTGTTTCTTTTTGTTTGTTGGCTTGTTTTTCAGCCTCGGTTGGGTGATATATTCCTCCACCATGCCAAGTCCCTGTAGCCACCCATAATTCATAATGGCAAAGCCATTCACATGCCCATGGGATTAATGTATGCACGTAGAGCATACCTGTGTTCCATTCTTTGTCTTTAGGATAATAGAGACATAGCCGTTGGTCTGGCGTACTGTAAACGTGTGGTAAAACAACTTGCCCTACTGCCAATTTCAATGGTTTTGGGTCAATTACATATACCTTAGCTCCCTCATTATATTTGTAGTGTAGCTTTAATTTATAGGTAGCACTCAGCGGAGATGGCGTAACAACTCCAATCCATGTGAGTTCCGATTCCCCCTTTCGCTTTATTTGGCTTCCGGGGAAATAGGACTTAAGAGTACCTTCCTGTATTACAAGCGACTTTCTACTCATTTTTACCAAAAGGTTTGTGTTGGGGAACAGAAGTTCTCCCGGTTTCACCCAGCATTCCCGTTCCTGCTGCCATTTTCATTGCACCACTTTCACGTTGCTTCAAATATTTTTCACCATAACTACTGAATGCTTTGGTAACAGCATCTTTACCAAATGGCTTCACCATTGATTCATTGATGAACTGTAAACCCTTACCTTGTTGTGCAACAATATTCTTCACGTCCAATTCTACAGCATCAAGCCATTTGTAAAAATTGGTTTGTCTAACCGGAAATTCCTTCCATTTATCAGCAAAATTTTCCTCGGGATGAACAGGGTTGCTTACCCATTTTTCGTTTGCTCCTGTAAAAGGATTCGTGTCTGAAATATGACTTCTCATTTTGGTAACCACATTTATTAAAGCATCAATTATATCAGTTTCTTTTGCGTAGGCTCTGGAAGCCAAAGTTGTTATGATGATTGAAATTGGCTTATGCTCATCACCATTGAACATCATATCACGGTGACGCTTCAGGATTTGAACTACACGTTGCAACGGCAATTTATCAGTTTGGTATTTAGGAACAGGTTGAATTGCTTCACTCATCATCCTCACTTCTCTTGTCACTATTTTACAGCGATCTTGAAACCAAATAGCATAACCGAATGGGTTACTTTTTAACCACTCACGAAGATTTGTCGATGTTCTATAATTTGGGGTATTTCTATCTGTTATTCGAATACCCAATGTATTTGTATCTGTCAAATCAGTTGCCGAAAACGCTTTTTCTAATATTGTTCTATAACCAGTTGCTACAACTGATGGCAATACATCTAAATGAAACTTAGCTGATTCAGCATATTGCAAAGTCCAACACCTTCTACCGTCAGGTATCACCAAGAGTTTGTTAAGAATACCATTTGCTTTTAGTCTATCACCAACAAGTTTTTTTAACTCGTACTGTGTCCAACTGGCTTGTATCTTTTCGAGCTTACATACAAGGTCGATATCAAGTTCGTCTTCCTCATGTATTGGTCTTATCATTGTTTGCAACAAGAATGAGCCTTGTGGTAGTATCTCTGGACTATAGGTTGCAAGTGGAGAATCGTCTTTTGAAAGCCATTCACCAACATATTTATAGCTTTTAACTGCTGCATCATACTGTTCTTTTGTGATTTCAAGCGTCTTGCCTAACTCTTCCAGAATATCGCTGAATTGTTGTTTTTGTTCTTTTGTAAGCATAATTAAAAAGCATTTATTTGTTTAAGGTATTTGTCCATTTCAGCCTGCACCGTTTTTAGTTCATCTTCTAATTTTTCAATTTCCTTTTGTACGGCAGCAATATCCACTTCGGCCTCTTCTTCAAACGTGTCCACATAGCGAGGGATATTTAGGTTAAAGTCGTTTTCTTGTATTTCTCCGGGTGTGGCTACATAACTGAATTTATCTTCCACCACACCAGGTTGTAATTTGCCCGTTGTAAAATCACGGTAGGTTTTTACAATGTGTTCAATATCGCTTGCTCGCAGCTTGTTTTGGTTTTTGGCACTTTCATATTGCTTGCTTGCATCAATAAACAAGAAGTTGTTGCTGCTTTTTTGCTTGTTAAAAATGAGAATAGCTGCCGGAATACCTGTGCCAAAAAACAGGTTAGCAGGTAAACCAATCACCGCTTCGAGCAGGTTTTCTTCAATGGTGCGTTGACGTATACGACCTTCGCTGCTGCCACGGAACAATACACCATGCGGCACAACTACTCCTGCTTTGCCGTGTTCATTCAGCGTTTCAATCATGTGACTGATAAATGCCCAGTCACCTTTGCTCTTAGGTGGTACACCCCTCCAAAAACGGTTGTATTTATCGCTTTCAGGGTCGTAGCTAACAGTGGTTTTTTCGCCATCCTTGTCTTCTACCTTTCCCCATTTATCTAAGGAGAAAGGAGGGTTTGCTACTACGGTATCAAACTTCATCAAGGTATCGCCTTCTTTCAGTTTCGGGTTGCGAATGGTATCGCCCCAACGGATGGTAGCATTGTCAAAGCCATGCAAAAACATGTTCATCACTGCCAATGCCCAGGTGCTTCCGTTTGCTTCTTGTCCGAAAAGTGAGAAATTATCTGAGCCTACTTCTTCACCTGCTTTAATTAAAAGAGAAGCAGAACCACAGGTTGGGTCACATATACGTGAACCGGGTTTGCTTTTGGTAAGTTTAGCAATAAGCGTAGAAACTTCTTTTGGCGTAAAAAATTCACCTGCTTTTTTTCCGGCATCACTGGCAAAGTTTTCAATCAGGAACATGTAAGCACCACCAATAATGTCGTTGCCATCTAAATGCGATGGACGCAAATCCAGTTTATCCGATTTAAAATCAATAAGCAAGGTTTTCAGTCGTTGATTTTTATCCTTGGGTTCGCCCAGCTTGCTGCTGTTAAAGTCAATATTTTGGAATATCCCTGCACCGTCTTCACTGTATAGCTTTTCACGGTTGGCTTCTTCTAAATCAGTCAAAGCAATGTTGATGAGTTCACCAATGTTGGCTTCATTGCGTGAATCGAAAAGAAATTTAAAATGGCTGTGCTCCGGTACAATAAAGCGTTCATGTTGCATGGCACGTTTTGCACGTTCTGCATCACCATTATACTTTTTCAAGTAGCCTTCCATTTTATCATCATGCACATCGCTGAGGTATTTCAGGAACAGCATGGTAAGCACATAGTCTTTGTAAACGCTTGGATCAATACTCCCTCTAAAGGTGTCGCAAGCTTTCCAAACTGCATCGTTGATGTCTTTCTGTGTTATTTTAGCCATGATACTTATTTTATTGCGTTGATTATTTGTTGTTGAATTTGTTTTTCACGAAGTGTTTCAATTTCCTGCTTCAATGCTTTCTCCTTGTTACGAAGCTTAGTGATTTGAAGAATCGCTTTTTGTGTTTCGATATCCGGCACTGCTATTTCCAGATTTTCCAAAACTTGTTTTGAAATAGAAGGAATGGAAGTGCCAATAGCTTGACTTTTTAATAGTGTCTGTGTGGAGTGATTGTTAAGGAACCAAGCCAGATAATCAGGAAGTATCTTTTTGTCGGTTGGTCTTAATACGAAAAAAGAAGTTGAAGCTACAGATGGTTTGTTGAAGTTTTCAAAAAGGGCTGCAAAGTTTTTTGTTCCCTTTGCAGCAAACAGCACGTCACCATCTTTTAGTAGATGCTTTTCAGAAATACCCTCAGCCATCAAGTCGGGCTGAAGTGTAGAAAGTAATTGCCCATATTCGTCAAAATGCTTGGACTGTAGATACACCAATTCACCAATGCCAGCAGGCTTAGCGAAGAGTCCAGTTTGGATGTTTGTAATATCTTTAATTAGCTTTTTCAAATTTATTCCTTTGTAATGACGCTACAAAAGTAAGTAAAGTTTTTTAATTTCCAAACTTTTTATGAAAATTATTTTAAGTATTGTTTCTACAAATGCAGTATTGTTGATCTCTGTTGACTCCGGTGCGTGGAGAAAAAGTGGCTCTTTTGGTTTTGCAGAAGGGTCGGCTTGTGAGGAGGGCAATGCCAAATGTGCCACTTGTGCGGTGGCAGAAATTCATTTTTTGGTGCGGTGGGGTGTTTTATTTCTTCTTGGGTAGGCTTGTGTATTGCCAAGTTGGTCTGCTGGTCTGTGTCGAAATACAGCGAAATTGTCTGCCGAGTTAAGGTAGCCTGAAAAGTCAGGTCAAGATGTCAAAGGTCGATGGTTTTAGTGTCTCGTTGATGGTAGTTGTGTCATCTTTTAGGCTTGCTTGTAACTATGCTTAATGAGGCATAGCAAATATCGTTATTTTTACATCTTCAAATCCAGTGTTTGCATTTATTCAACCGGGAAGATGATCCTGAAACGCTTTAGTTTTTTATTAAAAGGGAAATTCCTGTATCCCCTGATTGTAATAGCCACCATAATCCTGGTAATGCCCCCTTTTGTCCTGAAAAAAATGCTTTCCGGATTGGATAATGGAGAATCCATTGCGGATAATTATGGAGAAATGATTGTTGTTTACGGAGCAGGGATGATGTCTCAGGATTATTGGAGAAACAGCACGGTAGAAAGGATTGATGCTGCTGCTGACCTCTACCTTCAACGGTCCCGTACTTTCGTAGTTTCTGAAGGGAACTTAAAGGATACTTCCCTTTTTAAACAAATGATCACCGACAGATTGCGGGATAGAACCGGGCTTGAAATTCCGGTCATATTTGAATTTAAAAGCCGGAATACCTATCAAAATTGTGTGAATGCAGATAGCATAGCCATCGCACATGGTGTCGATAAGCTTATTCTGGTCACTTCCCTGTATCATCAAAGAAGAGTAAAAATGATCGCTGATAAAACTATATCGGTTAATTACAGAATTGCAAGTATGGATCCTGGGGGTAAATATCAGATGAACAATTGGCGGGATTGGCAGTGGTGCAGGAAGAGGGTGTTAAGGGAGTTTGCCGCCCTTGCCAAAGATTATATGGTTTTAAAATTCAGGAAAGAGCGTGATTCTGGATATAATGACAGTCAAATGGAATGAAAGCATCCTCTACATTGTGGCTAAAAGCAGCCATCATTGGCAGTTTATGGGCAGGAAATGAAATAATCCTGGGTAGTTTTCTTCACAATCTGAGGGTACCATTCTCAGGCACTCTGCTTTCAGTGATATCTGTAGCTCTTATGACGGGTTTCCTGCAGATATGGAAAGAGAGAGGTTTGATCCTCAGGGCAGGAATTATCTGTGCTCTGATGAAGTCAATTTCACCAAGCGCGATAATTATTGGCCCCATGACCGGTATATTGGCCGAGGCATTACTGATGGAATTGTTTATCACCCTCGCCGGAAGAAATATTATCGGGTATCTTCTGGGAGGCATTGCAGGGGTGGTAAGCGCATTGTTCCATAAAATAATCACATTGCTTATCATTTACGGGGCAGACTTTGTAAGGGTTCTTGAGAACCTATACAATTTTGCTGTACGGCAACTATCCCTTGAGAATGTCAGACCACTGGAAGCATTTATCCTGCTTTGTCTTATTTATGTGGCAGCAGGTATATTTGCTGTTATTGCCGGTATAATGGCAGGAAGACGTTCTGCAATTATTAACAGGGAGTTGGGGGATACAGCAAATAAAAGAAAGATTGATCTGCATTCGGTATTTCCCGAAAACAAGCAGGGCAGTTACTCCCTTCCATTGATACTGTTCTATTTGATCATGATTTTTGTTTCCTTATTCCTGCTGAATACGGATCATCTTATCGCCGGATTTGCCCTTTCATTGTCGTTTACTGCAATTGTAGCTTATTATTATAAAAGGTCGTTGCGATACCTGAAAAAACCCGGTTTCTGGATTCAGTTAACGTTACTGGTGGTTATAACTTCATTTTTCTGGGAGGGCTTTAGCTCCAGGAATCTATTTCAAATGGGGGGATTGTTAGCAGGAATAAAAATGGTAGTGAGAGCTCTGGTAATTGTAGCGGGTTTTGCTGCTATCAGCGTTGAACTCAGAAGCCCTGTTGTCCGCGAGTTATTGACAAAAAGAGGTTTGTCAAGGTTATATGATGCCATGGAGCTGGCTTTTTCTGTGCTACCGGAAATGACAGACGGCTCCATCAAACCACGTGATATTATCTCCCGTCCGGTATCATCACTCGCGCAGGTTATTGCCCGGGGACGTGATTTGTTTAATGAAAAAAGAAATACTTATTCAGGGTCATTGACCATCCTGACAGGACCCATTGATTCAGGAAAGACAGGATTGCTAAAAAATTTGATAGATGCATCTGATCATCTCCCCGGTTCAAGAGGGTTTTTGTCGGTTAAACATTTTGAGGAAGGAATATTTAAGGGATATGATCTTATAGACCTCCCCTCTGGTGAAATGTTTGTTTTATGTCGTTTGGAGGGGGAATCAGGATGGGTACACCAAGGCAGGTATTTTTTTAATCCGGAAACCATTAATAAAGGGAATGATATCATCCTTGTTGCTATACGGAATAGATCACCTCTCTTGATTATTGATGAAATCGGACCGCTTGAGCTTTCAGGTGGTGGATGGGGTCCTTCTTTAGAGAAAATTGATGAATACGAAGGGAAAATGGTATGGGTTGTCAGACAAAGTCTAACGGAACTTGTACGGAAAAAATGGTGGGTAAAAGAGAAAAAATCTACCTGTTTAGACATTTCCGATGATAACATTAAAGAAAAGCTATCATCTATAATAAAAAGTAATTAAAAATAGCAGGATATTATTTTTTGCGATTAAAATGCTTTGACTGTGATTTCTTCAATATTGCTCTTTCCCAGATTGTGATTTCCTGCATACTTAAAAGTAGAGATATCCGCAGGGTTTATGCCCATCAGAGTGGAGGCATAAACATCAATGGCCACAACATCGGTACTGGCAAGGATCCGGTTGGGGCGTATTGTTTTGCCTGGCCCCCGGGGTCCGTTTTCCAGGGCGCACTCGATAGCATCCACAATGCAAATGTCAGGTTGCCTTATCAGATTTAGATCTGCGATGCATTGTGCAAGATAATCCTGCTTGCTAGATGTATATTCACCATCCGGACTGTGCATAAAACGGTTGGTTGTTCCTGAGGAAACACCCATTAAGCCTTTCAGTGTTCCGGAGTAAAGTGTGCCATTGTGATGTTTGGCAACAGGAATATTTATAAATACATCCGTTTCTGTAAAAACCCTGAAGACTTCGGCAGATTTTAATTCCTGACCATCCGGGATGGTCAGCGTCATCCTTTCTTCTCCATATTCGATTTCCCTGATTATCGATTCCATTTCGTTAAAGTACCGGCTGCTTTCCCAATACCCATCCCTAACAGGTTTATAGCATATTATTTTACCGGCTCCGGCATCTTTGCATAAGCGGATCACCGACAGGGCTACGTCGGGATCGGTATAAAAGCCTCTTTCCTTCCAGGGGGAATTAACCAGTACTCCAACCGAATTACCACTTCTGACAAATTGTTCTATTCCTCCCAGAGCATTAAGCAGATCCGGAATACCTTTCAAAGGATCATCACCGGATATTGAAAATATATCTTCCTTAATTGCTCCGGCAGCCAATTTTGAAAATAAGGATGATCCCAGGAATGCCATTCCACCAAGAACAATTCCTGATTTAACGAAGGTACGTCTTTTCATGGCGATGATTATAAGCAGATGACATCTCCCCCGGGGGAGATGTCATCTGTAAAAAAACCTTACTCAACAATCATTCTGGCAGTAACCATTCCTTGTGTTGTTTGTGCCCGGATGAGGTAAATACCCGTATTAAGGCCGCTAACATTAAGGGTTGTTTTGTAGTCACCGACATTGAAATGCTGAACCACTTGTCCGGTTGTATTGATAACCCAGATCTCATTCATTACCTGGTTACATCCAATGCGTGTGATGTCTTTAACAGGATTAGGATAGATCAGCATATCTCCGCTGCTGTTGATGTTATTGGTGTTGATACCTGTTGTTCCGAGCAACCAGGCAAAGGAACGGTCCAGTAGCTCCTCAAGATCCATAGGATCAACGATAGCAGCATAGGATGCTGTGGAGAAAATGGTGCGGAAGCTTGCACCTTCAAACTGATAAGCGCCAATCCCGGTGGGTTCCGGGAATACGACTTCAAGCATGTCCTGTCCCTGATGTTGGACGAAATCATCTATATATAACCCATCATCAGCATTTAGTTCGGTATAGATATCAAACACGGTGATATGCATTCCTTCGGCCAGGGATCCGGCAACACCAACAATATTTCCTGTATCTGGTTCAATGTTCCAAACATCCTGTACGACTTCGGTGCATCCCAGGGCGTCATATGGGAAGCTGCCAGGGTCGAACGTTCCGGCTGAAGAATAGCGGTCGTAAAGATAATCCTGAGCTGAAAGCAAGAGTTTTCCGTTGTTCAGGGTAAGATAAAGCAGGAGGTTGAACTCATCGTCGTTCGTCATGGTTTCACTGTCTGTCCATGCTTCTCCTGTAAACCAGAAAATGATATCATACTGGTTCATGGTAGTAAGATCCGGACCGTTCTGGGTTAGGTCCTGTACCTCAAAATAGGTATATGAATATCCCAGGGCATCCATAGCCGGCTGCAGAAACTGCCAGTCGTCGGTATAAACATCAACGGCTTCGAAGCTGCCGTCACGGTCGACACATAGAATGCTTTGCGAATTGCTGTTAAATGTGAGCATTCCTGCTAAAAACAAAGTAACGAAAAAGGTAAAATTTCTCATGGTCTTGAAGTTTGGTTAATACTTGAATTGGGAGGAGAAATATACAAAAAAAATCGTCCCTATTGAATAAATCATCGATTTCTTTTTTACGTTGCACCCTTGTAACCTTTTATCATGGCAATGCGTAAACATAATCGCCCTTATTACAACTATGTACTTTATTGTATATTTGTAATTGTTTGCATGAATGCTTGAGAGGATGGTTTTCTTATTAGTTTCTACAAGATTACCACTTTAGCCTCAACCAATACACATCTAGCCCTTTTATCACAAACCGGTGATTTTATAATTATTAATATTAAGCAACTTATGAAAAAAGTCCTTTCGTTAACCACTTTGATGGTATTGATCATTCTGGCAATATCCTGCAAAAAGGATAGTGAAGAACAGGAAGATACCACGCCAAAGGTAACCAGTACAGATGATCTGGTTGTACCGCAAAATTTCAACTGGCAAACAACCATGCTGGTTGATGTTATAGTTGATCCTCTTCCCAGTCCGTTGAATTACGGAAGTACAATGTACATTCAGTCGATGAATGGTATGACTTACCTGAAACATTTTATGCAATTGAGCCAGGGTTATAAGGGAGAATTGAAGATCCCGGTTACAGAAACCCAGGTAAGGTTTATCTATGGTGGAACCAATGAGATCATTGACATTATCAGCAATGAGATCAGGTTTTCTTATGTTCAGGATACAATTTAATCATGGAGGGAAAAACAATGAATCGTTATAAAAAGATTTTCATGTTGTGTTTCATCATTCTGGCAGCTTTTGGAATGGGGAATGCTCAGGTTGTAACCATGGACTTTGAATCTGGTGACAGAGGTTTGGAGCAGGGAAACTGTTGGGAGTTTCCGGGAACAACTTTCCAGACGGGCGCCAATGCTATCAGTGGTGTTTACGGTGGCCGTACCGGTCAGCTTACAGGGGGTGTTGGAAGCCCCAACGGAGTTACTACTCCCTGGATTCTCTTCAGCGGATCCTCACAAATTGATTGCAAGCACAAAATGACAGCCAACAACGGAACATGGCGTACCCTGGAAATTGTAGTCATAGATACTAGTTTGAATGAAACTGTGATTTATACCGAAAGCTATTCAGGAAATTTCACGACTTTGCGCACAGTAAGTATCACAGAGACCATCTCAGGAATCAATAAGCTGTATTTCAGATTTACAGGACAGGGTGGCAATTCAAGGGGACTCATCGATGACATCAGCGTAGGCGGCCAGTATTATAGTGATCCGACCAATGGATGTGTCCCTTTGCAGGCAGGATCACCGGATACCGATGGTGATGGAGTTCCCAATGATCAGGATGATTATCCAAGCGATCCTGATAGAGCATACAATAATTATTACCCGTCTTATGGTCCGGGTTCCCTCGCGTTTGAGGATCTATGGCCTGATAAGGGGGATTATGATTTCAACGACCTTGTTGTGGAGTACCGGTTCCAGATAGTAACCAACGCCTCAAATTATGTTGTGGAGATATTCGGTTCTTTTGATTGCCGGGCCAGCGGGGCAGGCTACAGGAACGGATTCGGTTTTAACCTCCCCTCTGCTTTGAGTGGATTGAATAATGATCTGGTGGCAACAGGGATGAATTATTCGGAAAGTATCATTACCAACAATGCCAATGGTCTTGAAACAGGTCAGACCTATCCGACTATAATTGTATTTGATAATATTTATAGTTTCATGGGTCCCAATGGAGGCGGATTTATAAATACTGTAGAAAGCCAGGCATATATCACCCCAGTTACTATTAACATCACAATGACAACACCCGGGAATGATTACGAAATGGACGACTTTGGCTTTGCAGATTTTAATCCTTTTATCATAGTTAACAAAGAAAGAGGCAAAGAGGTCCATCTTTTTGATTATCCACCTACCGATTTAGCAAATCCATTATATTTCAGTACAGGAGATGACAACTCTAACCCTGGTTTGGGTATCTATTATAAAACAAGTAATAACTTACCCTGGGGCATAGAAATTCCCCAGAGGTTTGATTACCCAATTGAAAAAGAAGACATTATCAATGCCCACCTGCATTTTGGAGACTGGGCACAGAGTGGAGGAACCACGTATACCGACTGGTATGAAGATAATCCGGGTTACAGGGATGACTCGAAGATTTACGATATTCCTTAATATTGTTTTCAAAACGAAAAAAGGCTGGCCCATTTGAGCCAGCCTTTTTTATTCTAATGATTATCAGGAATGATAATTATCAAGTTAAAGACTCCATGTTATCTTGTATCTTGCACCCTGCACCCTGCAACTTGTAACTTGTAGCCTGCACCCTGTAACTTTTTCTTAACCATAACCGATACAAACATTTAAGTTTATTGTATGATCAGTCTTTCGGAAAACAACTCATTACCGCATTGAATCCTGATAAAATAGATTCCCTTCTTTAACGATTCAAGATTCAGTTTTTCTTTCACAGATCCCTTGTTTACCGGCTTTGTTGAAGCATAGTAGGATTGGCCAAGCAAGTCTACGACATTAACCGAGATTTCGATACACTGCAAGCCCTTTACCGACAGGTCGAAGCTTCCTGTATTGGGATTGGGGATAATGCTGATTTCCGTATTCTCACCTTTCAGTTCAATGGTTCCGGGACAGTATTCTATGGTTACGGTCAGATCATCTGCCTGTGGTTGAGTACATGGTGATATGGGTTGTGCAGTAAGGGTAAGCACCACACTGCCATTTTCAATATCTGCATCGCCCGGCATATAAATGGAGTTAATAAAAGTAGGACTGGTAAACTCACCATCACCGCTGGTGGTCCATAAAATACTGCTTTGGAACTGTGCAGAGCCATGGAGCAGGACATATTCATTGTGACAAATGGTGGTATCCGGTCCGGCTGAGACTACAACAGGTTCCTGGACGGTCACATCCACAGAAGATTCGGTGCTGTTAAAACCGTCGTCAACAGTAACAATGTAGGAAATGTCTTCCTGTGGGGCTACAACGGGATTCTGCTGTGTAGAGGTGAATCCCGGGGGATCTGAACTCCAGAGGTAAGTGTAGGCTCCGGATCCGCCGGAAGCGAGTACATCCAATTGTGTAGTATTTCCAAGGCAAACATCCGGAGGTGTGGCTGAGGCCTCAGCGGAGAGTTCTCCTCCGGTAACAGTTACCGTTACATCATCAGAGTTCTCGCAACCGGTAATGTTGTCAGTTACAGTTAAGGTAAAAACAACTGAAGTTTCGAGGTTGACTGTTTCGGTAACAAGGCTTTGCGGGTTAACCACCTGCTCCTCCGGTGTCCATAATATTGTAAAATCTCCTGATCCTCCGGTGGCTGACCCGGTAAGGGTTGTAATAGTACCAAACGGGATTGACTGGTCAGGTCCGGCATTTACTACAGGGAGGGCGTTGATGACAAGCTGGGTATTATCCTGTGCATTGGCTGTACAGGGCCCTGTCGGGAAAGCTGTCAGAGTCAGGGTGGCCCCTCCGCTGGAAATATCTCCCGGGCCTGGTGTATAAACTGGATTCAGGATGGCATTGTTGCTGAATGTGCCATCGCCACTGGTAGTCCAAAGCAATGTCGAAAAGTTGGTAGCCTGTCCCTGAAGTATGGTAGCTCCACCTTCGCATATCGTATCATTATTTCCTGCTTCAGCAGTGGGTAAATGATGCAGTGTAAGGCTGATCATATCGAACGATGTCATCATACAAGGAGCAAGGGGGTAAGCTGTCACATCAAGCATGACGAATCCCATGGTTTTATCGTTGGTGCCAGGGAAATAGGTAGCATTGATCAGTGTGGAATCATTAAAATGACCATCTCCGTTGCTGTGCCATAATATGGAGGCAGCATTTGTAACTACAGGTTGTGTAACAAAATTCTGGTTTTCACAGATTGTTGTATCATTACCTGCATTAATCGAGGGATTCACATTAATGGTAACATGCATAGTGTCACTCACGGTATCTGTCAGTGGAGGTACGGCAAAAGCCGACAAAACCAGGTCAACACCGCCGGCAGCGATATCTCCGGATCCTGGAGTATAAATTGCGTTTAACATGGTTGCCATGCTGAAGCTTCCATCACCGGTCGTGGTCCAGAGCACACTGCTGTAATTGGTGGCGCTTCCGTGTACGAAGACGGGGAATTGTTCACAGGACACCGTATCGTTTCCGGCATTAACGGTTGGCATGGGTGGTTGGATCTCAAAGGATGCGATGCGTGTCCTCCAGGATGCAGTACCCGTGGTCTGAATATATTCCTGGGTATACCAGAATGTTGTGGGATTGGAAGGGTCTACCGACATCATACTGTAATCACCCCAGCGGCAGGCATCTCCTGTTTGTGATCCCGTTCCGGCAATAATGGTTTCTTCCGATATAGTCATTTGGTTCAGTGCATCACCGGATAATCGTCCTGTAAAACGAATGGATGGAAATGTGGTTGAATTGGAAACTGAATAACCGAGCGCAATATTTCCCTGACCGTCCATGGCTATACTTCCCATCCACCTGTGTTTAGTATCGGGTGAGTATGTGCTTTGCTGATGTATGTTCCAACCGCTGCCGGTATTTCTCAGTTCATACCAGCGTACTCCTGCAATCCCGCTTCCTGCATCAACAGTATGATTGGTAACCATGACCTGATAGCTTCCAAAATTTCTGTATTGCAAACGGAACATAAGCCTGTCGGAAATACTTTCAAGTTTTTTTGTCGTGGCTGGCTGAGGGATGCAACGACCGCGAAAGGCGGTGCATATTTCCGAGTCAAATGCTGAAGTCTGAAGAGTCTGCGATTCGCCAAAGGTTGAGTTGGACGGAGTGTTCCAGTCGGTATCAAATTCCCATATACGAAGTTGGTCGTTGGCATAACCCCAGGCATCATCGTTGAAATAGGCAAAATAGCAGGGTGTACCTGCGGGTGGCGGTGTCCCGTCAAAATCGGCCGGCAACATACTGAAAGGATCACTGCCTGTGGGCAGGTCGAAAAGTATCATTTGTGCGTTCGGATTTCCGACAAGCATGGAATCACGCTCAAAAGCCGCAGCAGCTACCCGGTTGTATGATCCGAAAATATTAAATGATGCGTAATATCCGTCAGGCCATACTCCGAACTTCGGGTAATCGTTGAAATCAGGAAACTGAAAAGCATATTGGTAATAGGAGCCGGTTGGATCGTTCGTAGTGGAGATAGCGATCAACTCCCAGTAAGTACCATTGGATGTATTCACCGCAAACTGGCTGGCGAGCCAACGGTCGGCCTGCTCATCATATAAAACAATGGGGTCCCCGTCGTTGGTGCCTGTCCATGGACCGATAAAACCGTTCCACAAAGTGCTGTTGTCAGCCGGACCGTATAATAGTGTACCTGTTTTGGAGTAAATGGCAAACGACAGATTCACCATCTGGAAATAATGATTCGGACCGACATCGCCATCGGTGTCGGGCGGATAGACCCCGTTAATATTGTTTACTCCATCGAAATTCTGAAAAACTGTCCTGTTTTCATTTTCTCCCATTTTATGCTGAACGGAAGGGTCAAACCCCGGGTCGGAACCGTCGTGGCGGTTGGTTTTGATGTTTTCCTCATTACGGATAACCTGGTCTTTCCAGGAACGGTCGCGCTGCCCGGGAACAATCATTTCCATATCCCGAAGGGGTTCCGTTACTCTGAAATGCTTAGCTTTCTGGACAATGGGATTAGTGTAAACTTCTTTCTGACCCTGTGTTTCCTGAGAAATAATAAATGAAAGAGCCAGAAATAATACCGGAAGTAATTTTATGAATTGCATACTAATAAAGATTGGTTATAAGAATGGTTCAAAGATAGTACAATTTGGCTTTGGGTTTTATACGGGAAAACTCTGAAATAGTTATGCTTGCAATTACTTTTCCTTTTCCTGTTCGCGGATTTTCCTGATTATTTCTTCCTGGAGGGAAGAACTGACCGGCAAGTACTTATAAAAATCCATAGAATAATTGGCTCTTCCGCTTGATATATTCCTTAATTGCGTAGCATAACCAAACATTTCACTGAGCGGGACAAAGCCGACCAGTTTTTGCGATCCTTTACGGAACCTTCTCATGGATTCTATTTTACCGCGTTTTCGGTTCAGGTTGCCCACGATCTCTCCAATGTATTCGTCGGGAGTATTGATTTCCACTTTCATTACCGGTTCAAGCAGGATAGGACCGGCTTTCATGAAAGCTTGTTTAAAGCATATTGACGCACAGGTTTGGAAAGCCATGTCGCTGGAGTCAACCGGATGGAATTTGCCGTCGAGAAGGGTGACTTTGACATCCACAATGGGATATCCCGCGAGTACCCCGTCATGGAGGGTTTTGGTGATACCTTTGTTTACAGAAGGGATAAATTCAGCGGGGATAACACCTCCCTTGATCTTGTCAACAAATTCATAGCCAATATCTTCATTGGGTTCTATCCGGATCATAGTCTGAGCAAATTGCCCCTTTCCACCAGTTTGTTTCGAGTGCCTGTAATCATTTTCCTTTTCGGCTGTGATCGTTTCACGATAAGCAACGGAAGGCTCGCCAACTTCCACCTCTACCTTAAACTCTTCCTTCAGGCGGTCGATAATGATCTCCAGGTGGAGCTCTCCCATTCCTGAAACGATGGTTTCTTCAGTTTCATGATCGAACCTGACATTGAATGAAGGATCTTCATTGGCCAGTTTGCTGAGGGCTTCCCCGAGCTTGCTCTGATCTTTCCTGTTGGCAGGGTTGATCTTCATTTCAATAACCGAAACCGGCACCTTAATTGATTCAAGATGAAGAGGATGATCAGGGTCACACAATGTGTCACCGGTTTTCGTGAGTTTCATGCCAATGAGAGCAACAATATCCCCCGGTCCGGCATAATCCACCTCTTCACGGTCTTTGGCATGTATTTTCAGGATCCTGCCCGTTCTTTCCATCTTTCCCTTGGTGGAATTCAGTAATTGCAATCCTCCTGTAAGTGTTCCTGAATAAATGCGGATAAAAGTCTGCTGACCAACATAAGGATCATTGATCAGCTTAAACGCCAGTGCAGCGAAAGGATCTTTGGGGGAAGGATTGCGTGTATGGGATTTCTCAGGATTGTCCACATCAATACCAACCACGGCTCCGATGTCGAAAGGAGAAGGGAGGTAGTCGATCACAGCATCCAGAAGAAGTTGAACCCCTTTGTTTTTATATGCTGCCCCACAAAATACCGGAGTGATCATAAGCTTCAGGGTGGCGTCACGTGCTGCCGTTTTAAGCATTTCCACCGGGATCTCCTTTTCTTCCAGGAAAAGTTCCATGATCTCATCATTCACTTCGGCAAGCTTCTCCACCAGGAAATCCCTGGCTTTCTGGCATTGCGATTTGTATTCAGCCGGTATGTCAACTTCTATCCTATCCTTATCCTGGAAAATGTAGGCTTTCTTTTCGATGATGTCGATTATGCCTTTGAATTCTTCTTCTGCACCAATGGGTAACTGAAAAGGTACGGCATTGGCATCCAGGTACTGATTCATTTGACCGACAACATCGTTAAAATCCGAACCGGTACGGTCCATCTTATTGATAAAAGCAATGCGTGGTACTTTATAACGGTCGGCCTGATTCCATACGGTCTCACTCTGAGGTTCAACGCCCCCAACAGCGCAAAAAACTGCTATCATTCCATCGATTACACGCAGTGAACGCTCCACCTCTATTGTAAAGTCTACGTGGCCGGGAGTATCTATTATATTTATCTGAGAGTCTTTCCAGGCACAGGATATAGCAGCGGATGCAATAGTGATACCTCTTTCCTGCTCCTGTTTCATAAAATCCATGGTAGCTTGTCCATCATGGACTTCCCCGATTTTTCTGTTAATTCCGGTGTAGAATAGTATCCTTTCGGTTAGTGTGGTTTTGCCCGCATCGATATGAGCGGCAATGCCAATATTTCTTAAGTTCTTGAGAGACATGATTTTTTGTTTGAAGTAATAACAAAGATTTGGTTTATATGTTTTCAGGATCTCTGGAAAATCCGCGCAAAATTATTATTTATAACCTTGACTCCGTTCGATTAACATAAAATTAATATTAAAACAGCCTTTTTATTAGCCCCTGAAAGCTCACAAAAACCTTCAGAAGCTTATTGCATTGACCAAAATTGGAAAAAGTTGCTTATAACAATTCTTTAATCAATTGATGATTTTCATTTAATAGAAATAGGGTTTTTCTATAGGAATTTTGTGATTGAAATAACGAATACACATTTCAAATTAATGCATCATGAAAAAACCATTACCATTTCTTTCAGGAATTATATTTTTATTTTTCCTGGTGAATTCATTTCAGATGATTGGCCAGGATGGGCTGTCTCTGGAACATGTTATCAGTATTCCGATCGGCGAAGAATCTGCCGCGGAAATTGTTTCCTATGACTTGGAAAATCAACGTTTATGGATATTGAACAGTCCCAATTCCACTGTTGATATTTATGATTTTTCCGATTATCAATCGCCCGTTTACATAACCGGCATTGATTTCTCAGCATTCGGTGACGGTGTAACACATATTGACATACACAGCGGAATCGCTGCTATGTCGGTTGCTGCTGATCCGAAAACTGATCCTGGGAAAGTCATGTTCATCAACACGGATGATTATTCAATTATCAGCGAAGTAAGCGTGGGAGCTTTGCCTGATATGGTAAAATTTACCCACGACGGGATGAAGGTTTTAGTTGCTAATGAAGGTGAACCGAGTGATGAAATAAATCCCGAAGGAAGCATAAGCATCATTGATATTTCAGGGGGCGCAGCCAGTCCTGTTGTTAATACTGCTTCTTTCAGCGCTTATAATGAAATGAGATACTCGCTGATTAACAGGGGGATCCGTATTTTTGATGATGCAGATAGTGTTGCTCAGGACATTGAACCGGAGTTTATCACAATCAGCGAAGATGATGCCATCGCATACGTTTCATTACAGGAAAACAACGGACTTGCAGTTGTTGACATTGCCCAGGCCAAGATTGTGGATATCCTGCCTTTGGGATTGAAAGATCATAGCAAGGGCTCGCCTATGCTGGAACAATATTTTCTGAATGAACTACTGACGTTTCCGGTGCTGGGAACTCCGGTATATACGGGTGCCGATCCGATCTATCTGGGAGGTTTTTCAGGATTATATTTTGATCCGGTGCAATCATCGGAAAATGAATGGGTTTTCTATGCAATTCCTGACAGGGGCCCAAATTCGGATGCCGTGGCAAAGGCCAATGTAGTACCGGCTCCCTTCCAAAACCTGAGCCCCTTCAAACTGCCTGAATATCAAGCCAGGATAGTAAAATTAACTTTGGATAAAACATCAGGCACCGTTACACTAAATGAAAATGATTTTATTTTTCTGTTTCGCCAGGACGGAACAACTCCGATTTCAGGAAGGGGAAATGTGGAAGGATTTGATGAAGTACCAGTGGCTTATGTTGATGAAATTTTTTACCCGAACCATGATTACCATGATACGGTTAATGATGTTTATTATCATGCCTTGCCATATGATTTTTTCGGAGGTGACTTCGAAGGGATTTTCCGCGACAATGACAGGAACTTCTGGATGTGTGACGAGTATCGTCCTGCTATATACAAATTCAATGAAAATGGCATTTTGATCGAAAGATTCGTTCCGCAGGGAACCGGTGCACTGGGAGGACAACCTGCCGGAACCTTTGGTGCAGAAACACTTCCGGAGGTTTACAAGAAAAGGTGGACCAACAGGGGGTTCGAAGCTATTGCTTTTGACCCGGATCAGGAAATTATTTATGCTTTCATACAATCACCTATGTACAATCCGAACAGCAGTACCAAGAACAAATCGGATGTATTACGCATATTAGGAATTGATATGCAGGGGAACCCTGTATCGGAACATGTTTACCTCCTGGAACGTAACCGTAACAGTGGCTATGCGCTCGGAAGGACCGATAAAATAGGGGATGCCGTTTATGCAGGTAACGGAAGGTTTTATGTTTTTGAAAGGGATTCCAGCATACCGGGCGAGGAGGATGGAAAGAAATATGTTTTTATGATTGACCTGAATGGAGCCACAGATATTCTTGGGACAGCTTTGTCGAACAAGATGACCTCTTCCGGACTGAATGATCTCACACTTGAAATGTACACGGCAGATAATTTGGATACAGCCGGAATTCAGCCGGTCTATAAAATAAAAATGCTTAATCTTCCTTCCATTGGCTATATGCCCAGCGATAAAGCCGAAGGATTGACATTACTTCCTGATGGGAGCCTGGCGGTACTGAACGATAACGACTTTGGCATTTCTGGCGCAGGTATTTCCGATGTTATTTCGCTTGGTATTATTTCGTTTGATGAGAATTTTGGATTTGATGCAAGCGATAAAGCTGATTTGGTTGATATTACAAATCATCCAACCTGGGGCATGCATATGCCTGATGCATTGGGAACCATCATGTTTAACGATAAACCTTATGTTATAACAGTAAATGAAGGGGATTCAAGGGATGCTGAAGAAGAACGTGTTAAGAACCTCGATTTAAATCCTGATTATTTCCCCAATATGGCTGAATTACAAAATGATACAATGCTTGGACGCTTGAAATTATCCATGCTGAATACCGATATTAATAATGATGGTCAGTCCGAGTACATTCATTCTTTTGGGGCCCGCTCTTTTTCCATCTTTGACCGATTTGGGAACATGGTTTTTGATAATGGTGATGATTTTGAGCAGATTACTTTTTCTGCCTATCCTGATTATTTCAATTGCAATTTTGACGAAGGAGTATTTGAGTTTAAGGCCCGAAGCGATGATAAGGGACCGGAACCCGAAGGTTTAGCAACCGGAAAAATTGAAGGATATACACTTGCCTTTATTGGATTGGAAAGAACAGGCGGCATCATGATGTACGATGTCACAAACCCGCTTTCTCCACTTTTCCTGGATTATATCAACACTGCTGATTTTCCTACAGGCTCAGGTGATATCAGCCCTGAAGGTTTGTATTTCATCTCTAAAACTGATCATCCTTCAGGAAAGGATTTGCTGGTAGTAGGTTACGAAATCAGCGGCACACTTGCTGTTTTTGAGATCAGCGGCGTGGTTGGTATTCATAATGGAACGAACAACCAGGAAAGTAACAGTTTCAAATTGTATCCTAACCCCAGCAAAACAGGAATTGTATATTTCAATAAAACTACGGATATCAGTGTGTATTCCCTTAATGGTCAGTTGATACGCAAAGAAAATAATACAGATCGAATGGAAACAAACGGACTGGGCCAGGGGATTTATATCGTAAAGGATAGAGATGGTTTTATACAAAAACTTACTATTGTACGCTAAATTGCAACAAAGATTTCAGGGTTCATACCGGAAAAGACGTTGGTCTTTTCCGGTTTTTTGTAACTATGAGATGTTTTCTGCGTTTAACAGGCATATAAATTTTTTCTTTGCCTGCGTTTTTTATTATATTTGTGAAGCAAAACATCTAACCGTGATCCTGGTAATAACGATCCCAATTAACACCAGGTTTTTAAATCCCAGTCTTATTGATTAACGATCCGAACCCCGGTTTAGGAGGCCATTAAATCCAAACCAAAAAGGCTTTCTCCGGTTATTAAATGTCAATATCTGAGAGATATGTCAAATAAAACAATGGTTACTCTTCTGGTTTGTTTTGCTTTTTTTGCCTGCAAACACGAAACATGTTCCGATAAGCGGAATATCTCCAGGCACTCCGTTCATGTAGAAAAGTCGATGGTTTATCAGGATCTGGAATGGAGAGTGTCGGGAGACATGAGGATCTCTCTGGAAGATTCGGGTCAACCTGAAAAATACAGCCCGGCCCTGGAGCAAATTACTTTGCTTTCCGGTAAGTATCTTAAAACCAGGGAAGAAACACTATCCCGCTATCAAAACGATGCAATTGATAAAATCTCATCCTCTGACCAGATCAGGATAAATATGAAAACTTCGGATGAAATGATATACATTGAAAATGGGCAGGTCTTTTATTCCTACCGGATTGATTCGCTGAAGGGTTTGACTGTAAACAAATAATTATTCCAGCCTTTTGGGTTTTTTCGGGGGGATGGCATTCTTCACGAAGATATAAGTATACAACTCATCATTTATCTCCTTGCTGAATTTACAATACTCATATATTTCAGGGTCTTCCAGGATGCTGTTTACCAGTTGCCTGGTTTGATCTGTACTAGCCCGGCCCAGGTAAAGCTCATCAAACAGATAATCAATCTCATAAAACTTGTTCATAACCCCGGTTTTTCCTTTAATACCGGAATCACCCCAAACGTAACCTTCCGGAGAAAACTTTTTTTCAACAAAACGAATATTTACATATACAGATAAGAACATAAGACTAAAATATACAAGTATTTTTTCGAAATCAATTTTTTTTTCTGACAATTTTACCTATTTCATAAAAAATGTACTATATTTAAAGCCACTAGCAAACCCGATAGTTTAATTATTAACCAAAACAGTTCGTCATGAAAAGATTTACGCGTGCATTTCTGATGATTTTCCTATCATCAGTTTTTTTCTTGTTTAATTCGGTAAATGCGCAGGAGATCCTTGCAGTTGACAGGGATGGAAGTGCATGGACCGGAGATTTCACTGATTGCTGGCCATATTATGAAGCGGCATTGGATGCCAATGGTTACAGTTATACTTATTTTGAAGTTGTGGATGGAGCCAACGACGGTCCGGATCTGGCCACTATGCAGATGTACGACATTATCATCTGGTTTACGGGCGAGGTATGGAGCGGTAGTGAGACCATGACCGATAACGATGAGGCGAACCTGGCATCCTACCTTGATGGAGGAGGAAAGCTATTCTTTTCAGGCCAGGATTACCTTTATGACCGTTTCCCGAGTGCTGGCATTTTCCAGTCAGGGGAATTTCCCTATGATTACCTTGGCCTAAGGGAGGTTTTCCAGGATTTCTGGGGTGTTTTTGCTCCCGATCTTGGTATGGTTGACGGTGTAGCCGGTTCACTTGCCGAAGGGTATAGCTTTGAAGTCCAGGATATTTTTACATCCGGACGTGAAGGCCTTTACATCGATGAGATCATTGCCCATGTAGGAATGGACCTTTTTGAAGTAACCTCGCCGGCTCCCTCGGGAATGGCTGCCGTGCAGCACGAGATGAGGGCTTTCAAAACCATCTTCACCACGGTTTCTTTTGCCGCAATTTCCGATCCGGTCGTTCAGGCTGACCTGTTGATGGACATTGTTGACTGGCTTTATGGAGGTGCAGTTTCCTGCGATCCTTATTTCAGCGATTTTGATTCTTATGTAGTAGGGGATTATCTGGCTGTACAGGATCCTTGCTGGACAACCTGGAGCAATAATCCGGGTTCGGCAGAAGATGCTTTAATTTCAGATGCCCAGGCATTCAGCGGTGTTAATTCCGTTCTTGTTGAAGGAAGCTCCACTGACCTGATATTTGGTTTTGGTGACAAAACAGAAGGGATGTACAGCGTTAGCATGTATATGTATGTAGAACCCGGTTATGGTGGATACTACAACCTGCTGCATGAGTTTACCGGTGAAAGGACTGAGTGGGCGCTCGAGGTTTATTTTGCTTCCGACGGAACAGGATACATCAATGCCGGCGGTTCCAATTCGGCAACGTTTACCTATCCCACCGGGGAATGGTTCATGGTGGAAACCTATATTGACCTCGACGGCGACTGGGCAGAGCATTATGTGGATGCTCAATATGTTCATGGATGGCAATGGAGCCTTGAAGCCAGCGGAGGACAAGGCCTGAACCAGCTTGGTGCCATGGATATCTTTGCCGCTGCACCTGCAGGCGATGACCCCATGTTCTATTTCGACGATGTTAATTATCAGCCGGCCATGCCGCCATCACCCTGTGAAGACTTTGATGCTCTCACCCCGGGTGATTTTGTTGCACTGGAATTGGGAGATCCCTGGACAACCTGGAGCAATAATCCGGGAAGTGCCGAAGATGCTACTGTTACCGATGTTGTTTCCAACAGCCCGGATAATTCAATTGTTATACAAGGTAGCACTGACCTGGTAAGGCTTTACAATGATGAAAACCTCACTGAAGGAAAATGGATTGCCAGCCATTACATGTTAGTTGCCGATGGAAATTGCGGTTATTTCAACCTCCAGAAAGATATAGTTCCCGGCGTTGAGTGGGGCTTCCAGGTACAATTCGATGTTGACGGTGTTGCTACCGTTGATGCCGGAGGTGCCGGTGCTGCTACCTTCAATTTCGCATTCGACACATGGATATTCAATGAGTTGATTGTTGACCTCGACAACGACTGGGCAGAGTATTGGGTCGATGGAAACCTGATCGTTGAATGGCAATGGACCCTCGGAACATTCGGAGATCCGGGAGCCCTTACCCTGGGTGGCATGAACATCTATGCATGGGCTTCAGCAGGAAATTCTCCCTTAGCATATTTTGATGACGTATGCTTCGATATGATGATTGACGATGGTTGCGATTATTTCGACGACCTTACAGCGGATGATTACCTTGCATTACAGTTGGGAGATCCCTGGACAACCTGGAGCAACAATCCCGGTAGTGCTGAGGATGCCATGGTTTCGGATGTCGTTTCTTTCAGCCCTGATAATTCATTCCTGGTAGAAGGATCAACCGACCTAGTCCGCCTTTTCAACGATGAGAACTATGCTTCCGGTAAATTTGGCTTCAGCCTGATGATGTATGTTGCCGACGGATTCTGCGGTTATTTTAACCTGCAGAAGGATATTGTACCGGGTGTTGAATGGGGCTTCCAGGTACAATATGATGCCGACGGCCTTGCCACGGTTGATGCTGGTGCAGCAGCAGCAGCTACCTTCAACTTTGATTTCGATACCTGGATTCACAACGAACTTATCGTTGACCTGAACACCGACTGGGCCGAATACTGGGTAGACGGAGAGCTGGTTGTTGAATGGCAATGGACCCTGGGAACCTTTGGAGACCCGGGTGCCCTTACTCTGGGAGGTGCAAACTTCTACGCATGGGCTTCAGCAGGTAACAGCCCGCAGGCATACTTCGACGATGTTTGCTTCGAAGTCATCATCCCACCGGTTGGTATCAGCAATCCTTCAACTGTTAGCGATGAATCTCTGGTTATATTCCCCAACCCGGCCAAAGACCATCTGACCATTACTTCCGTTGACCCGATCAACGAAGTAAGAATATTCAATAATATGGGTCAGGAAATCGATGTGCTGAAAGCTGATAACAAAACCATCAGCATCAATACAGGAAATTACGCCACCGGATTGTACATCGTACAGATCTGGTCAGGTAACGAAGCTGTGGTGAGAAAACTCATCATAGAGTAGTAATTAGGAAAGTGTCTAATGAAAAAGGGGCCTCTGGCCCCTTTTTTATTCAATACATGATGCTTTATCTTAAATAATCATTTCATGCTTCAATTTTATTTAAAATCATCATGCAACCAAATTAATATTTCCAAACTCTTTGCATGTAAGAAGCTTCAACATTGAATAAATACGGGACAACAGCCGGGTATTTTACCGGCATGGAAGAGGCAGAACTGATTGAAGGATGCATCCGCAACAGCCGGGCTGCACAGAAGAGGCTTTATGACAATTATTGCGATGCGATGTTCTCCATTGCTTTCCGAATAACCGGTGATGAAGGTTTTGCTGCCGACGCCCTTCAGGAATCATTCATAAATATTTTCAGAGAGATCAAACACCTTAGGAACCGGCAGGCACTGGCTTCCTGGATAAAAAGTATTGTTATCCGGACATCGCTTAAGGTCGTGAGGAAGTATAAACGGATACAGTTTACCGATGATCCGATAAACGGACATCCTGTTGAATGGCCGGAGCCCATGCGGGGTGAAGACCTGGAACGGGCCATCCTCAGCCTGCCGGAGGGATACAGGCTGGTATTTCTCCTTGTGGAAGTGGAAGGTTATAAGCATCAGGAGGTAGCCACCATGCTGGGCATTTCGGAGGGCACCTCCAAATCGCAGCTTTATCATTCAAAGAGATATTTACAAAGACTATTAAAAGGAGACTGGATCTAATATGCAGGAGAAGAACAGAAATATTCTGACTAATGCTATCAGGGAATTGCCCCTGAGAAAAGCACCTGCCGTTGTTTGGGACGAGATTGACAGCAGGTTGCCGCTCATGGATGTTTCCGGTCTTCCTGTCCATCATGTCCCGGTTTCAGTGTGGGAAGGAGTTGAATCAGGGCTTAACAGATGGGATAGTGTTAGAATGGCACTGTGGCTGATTATTCCACTTGCCTTCCTGGTCACAGGAGGTGTTTTCTGGTATTTTGATCATCAAGACCATATCAAACAACCCGTTGATACCCCTGCAAGGAATAATACCATAATTTCTGCAAATACTCCGGATTCAAGGAATGTTGTCAGGTCTGCTGATGTTCCTCTTGATGACATAATAAACATGCAACAGGAAACACTCCTACGGGAAGCAGTTGTCCAGGATCCGGAAGAAAGTATTTGTTTGGAGGATTACAGTATTTCATGGCTGCCGTTGCTTTCACCAGAGGCTTTAGAGTTGGATCTTCAGGCGTTCATTCCGTTGCAGACTGAGACAATAGTAAAAGGTGGACACGACAGGCAGGACCAATACCGGGACTGTGATTTCAACCGTCCTGAACAGTATTGGTATTTAGGTCCGGCTATCGAATATCAGCATTTTTTCTCCGGAGGGTTATGGCAGGATACCGATATGAAGACCTGGGCATCCGGAGAATTCATTATTGGATGGCAATATGAACGGTTTTCAGTGGAAGCCGGTCTGGGTTATGCGATCAGCTCGGATGAAACAAAATCGGATTATTCCTGGAGGGAATATGAACTGGTTGATACTTATGAATATGTTGATTCTATTTATATCGATCCTAACACAGGAACGGTTCATTATTATACAACTACAGTGGAGGTTTTTGACTCGGTTGATCATACTTCGGGTACAAGTTTAACGACCAGGTATCAATACTTTCATGTTCCGGTCATGCTTGGTCTGACGGTGTACAGGCAAGATGGTTTTTCCCTTTCGCTTAAAGCAGGAGGAGCCTTTATCACACAACTGGGCATCCTGGAGAAAAACAGTTATACTTTGAATGGAAATTCGAGAATTCTGGGCACAGGATCCGAACCGGCCATCCGGAGGGAAAACTACATACGCTTTAGCGGGGGATTGGCTTTTTCCTGGAAAATCGGGAAGAACTGGAGATTAATACTGGAACCGGCCTTTCATTATTACCCTAAACCCCTTTACAAGGGAAACAACGGAAAAAATACGCTATCGGGTAGTTTTAAGGCTGGATTTCTTTATGAATTTTAAAATAGTGATACAACTTTTAACTTGTACTAAACCTCTTTATAAATAAATGAAAAATAAGTATTTATGAAAAGCATATTACCTGTTCTTGGCTTCTTACTCCTGATCCATCTGGCTTCTGCCCAGTCGGGTGAGCTATATGGGCTGGAGAGCAGGGCGGATTCCTGCATGCCACCGGATCAGTTAACAGGAAGCGTATCCGGGGATGAGGCAGTATTGTCCTGGCATGCCCCTGTCGAACCATTACAGTTCGCGGAAAAGCCCCGGGATATAAATGCTCAGGATACAGGTATTGATATCAGCCCTGTTCATAGGATAATCATGAACAGACAATCGCAAAGGGATCAATGGGATGTTCAGTTTAATTTCCCGCTGGCGGTGAATGATGGAGAGGCCGGGGCAGAATCCGACGGGAATTACCTATACACAGCCAAGTGGAACGGATCTTCTTTTTACCGGTATGGGATTGACGGATCTCTTGTCGGAGAGTTTTCTATAGCAGGAGTGGAAAGGATACGCGACTTAGCCTATGTTGAGAACGGGGGATTGATGTATGGTAGTGATGCCACCGACCGCTTATTTATCATGGATTTCAATTCGGTGTTGCCGGCAGACAGCATAGTAATTCCGGATATAGCAAGGGCTCTGGCTTATGATCATGATCAGGATGTATTTTATGCCAACAACTGGTCGACCGATATTATGGTTATAGAAAGGCTAACAGGCGCACTGGTGAATAGTTTCCCGGTCGGTGCTTACGGTAATTATTATGGTTTTGCTTATGATGACTGGAGTTCAGGAGGACCCTACTTGTGGGGTTTCAGCCAGAGCGGTTCGGGTGCAGAACTTGTACAAATAGCCCTTCCTGAAGGGATTGAAACAGGATTTGTTATGGACTTATCGTTTTTGAGTACTGCAGGAACCGGCATTGCCGGAGGTTTATTTACACAATCCGGACTAATTCCCGATAAGGTAACAATTGGCGGCGTAATACAAAATGATGTCTTTTTCGGATTGGAATTGTGTAATACGGGAATCAATTTCTTTCTGGGAGGATATAATGTATACAGGAATTATGTAAAGCTCAATACGAGTCCCGTTGCGGATACGTTTTACATCGACTCTTTCCTTCAGCCCGGGACCTACAGGTATGAAGTCACTGCTACTTATCAGGATTCATTGGGAGTAGAGATCTGTGAGTCGGAGCCATCCGGACCGCTGATGCTAACTGTTGATGGTGACCTTGTACTGGGGGGGAATGTATTTGCCGGGACAGGGAAACTTGAGGATGGGAGCGCAAACGGATATAAAATGCATAATGGCGCATTGATTGGCGAGTACCAAACCGGGATCAGCACTCTGGGTTATTATTTCTTTTATCCTTTTGGCGTTAATAATTATTATGTAAAAGCCATTCCGGCCGAATTCTCGGATTATGCTGACAATTATGCTCCTACGTATTATGGGGACGTGATACACTGGGAAGAAGCATCCCTGATCCACCTGGAGATTGACATTTACAATGCCGACATTCATCTCGTGCCTTTTGAAAGCGTTCAGCCAGGAAACGGCGTCATTTCAGGAAATATTTTTACCGGCACAGACTCTCCCGCCCAGGGCATCCCCGTCATGATTTTTAATGAGAACGGTTCCTGCATTGGGATCGACTATTCCGACCAAAATGGATACTTCACCTTTAAAGACCTTGCATGGGGAAATTATTACATATTGGGTGAAATTGTAGGCAAAACCATGAATCCTGTTCATTTCAGCATTACCGGCAGTCAACCGGTCGTCAGCGGTATTCAACTCATTATTATGGACAATCAGATTGTACAGGGTATCGATGAGAATTTGCCATCGTGGATCAGGATGATAACGGGTATCTTCCCTAATCCCTCTTCCGGCGAAGCATGGTTAACAATTTACTCTGAAAAGGCTACCATGATCAGGAAAGAACTTTTGGATCTCGCAGGAGCAAGCATATTTTCGGAAAAGATCATGATCCATGATGGTGAAAACAGGATCAGGGTCCATCCCGGAAACCTTCCCGCCGGTATGTATATTCTACGGATTGAAGCAGAGGGTAATGTTTTCAGTCGAAAGTTCATCAGTAAATAATTTTGGCCAGACAAAATTTTTCCCTCCCTCAGGTTGACAGAGCACCCGGCCTTTATCTGAAATGATTATAAATTACACCGATTATTGTAATCTTTTTCATTTTCTCCAGTATTCTGATAAACTAATTTTTTGTTATCATGTGGAAGAATTATATGATTACCGCCCTCCGGAATTTCATTCGCCAGAAGGGTTTTTCCTTCATAAATATTCTTGGATTGTCGACCGGGATAGCCTGCAGCATTTTGATTTTTCTTTGGGTTAGCAGTGAAATCGGCTACAACCGTTTTAACAGCAAATCAGACCGTTTATACCGACTGGTGCAAACCCAGCAATATACCACCGGTCCGCTGACAACGCCCTGCATGCCGGGACCCATCGCCGAAGATATACGTGAGGAAATACCCGAAATCCTTAATACATTCATGTACTATTGGATGGGCGGAATAATAAGATATGACGATAAGGTTTTTGAAGAAAGGATATTGTTATCCGATCCGCAGATATTTGAAATGATAGATTTTGAATATCTTGCGGGCGATCCTTCTCATTATTTTGATGATTTTAACTCCGTAGTATTGTCGGATGAAATGGCCAGGAAATATTTCGGCGAGGAGGATCCACTGGGGAAAGTCCTTTCGCTGAACAATGAATACCAGTTTAAGGTAAGCGGAGTGGTTAAAAAGCATCCGGCCAATTCATCCTTCCGCTTTGGGCTTTGTATCCCGTTTGAACATGTTGAAAAAATGGGTTATACCATTGATCGATACGGGTGGAATACATATTATGTTTACGCCGAATTGCATGAAAATGCAGATTACCGGGAAGTAAACGAAAAAATAAAGGACTTCATCAGTATTAAAAATGAGGTTCCTTTGGAAGAAAGCACAGTAACCCTTTTTCTGTTCCCTTTTGAGAAGGTGCATTTATTCTCTTTCGACGGCAAAGGAGGGGATATTCAATATGTATATATTTTTTCCGTGGTAGGCTTGCTGATTCTTATCATAGCCTGTATCAACTACATGAATCTCTCCACGGCCAGATCGTCGCGCAGGAGCCGGGAGATAGGTATCCGGAAGACGATAGGAGCCACACGTTCCCAGGTCATGGGCCAGTTTTTCGGGGAATCCTTGCTGATGACGGTGATTGGATTCCTTTTAGCCCTGGTCATCGTTTATTTTGTTCTCCCTTCTTTCAATGCTTTTATAGATGCTGAACTGCATTTTTCTATCCAGGATCCTGTTAATTTGCTGGCTCTCATTGCTATCCTTGTATTCGTGGGTTTTCTTGCAGGAAGCTATCCTGCGTTGTTTCTTTCCCGTTTCAGACCGGCAGGGGTGTTGAAGGGTAAAGCTTTGAGAGGGAAAGGTGGCAAGATCTTCCGCAGGGCGCTGGTGGTTTTTCAGTTTTCGTTATCCATCATACTTATCATATGCACCATGATCATTTTCAGGCAGATGAATTACATGCAGGATACCGATACCGGCTTTGACAGGGAGCATGTTGTATTTATGGAGATGAACGGTTCGATCAACAGCAATTACAAACCTATGAAAACAGACCTGCTGCAGAATACTAATATCCTGAGTGTTACCCGCGGCAATTCCCTTCCTTTCTGGATGGGAAGTAACAGCGGAGGTATAGCCTGGGAGGGTAAGAATCCTGATGATGACGTTCTGGTAGGTTTTACTTTTGTAGACTATAATTATCTGGAAACCATGGGGCTGGAACTCAAGGAGGGACGCTTTTATGATGCACAGTTCTCAACGGATACGGTAAAAATTGTGATCAATGAAAAGTTTGCCGGTATCATCTCCGACAGGGAGGTTTTGGGGAAATGGGTTTCCTGGGGACCAGATAACAGGTACGAGGTCATCGGAGTCGTTAAAGACTTCCATCATCTTCCCATGGAATATGAAATATCTCCAATGATCATGGTACTGAATCCGGATCATGGGAATTACCTTTATGCCAGGATCAACATGCAGAACCGTGATGCAGCCATAGAACAGATGGAAGCAACATGGAAGAAATTCAATCCGGATTTCCCGGTGGAGGTCAAATTCCTGGATGTTGAGTATAACAATACCTTCCGGAATGAAAAGAAGATGGGTAGTATTTTTCGTTTGTTTACCCTGCTGGCTATTCTGATCTCCTGCCTGGGTTTGTTCGGACTTGCCGCCTATATGGCAGAGCAACGCACCCGTGAGATCAGCGTGCGAAAAGTCTTCGGGGCGAACACATCTTTGCTTATGTACCTGATGACGAGGGATTTTCTGCGCTGGGTTCTGATAGCCAACATCATTGCATGGCCTGTTGCCTGGTATGCCATGAAAAACTGGCTGGAGAACTATGTTTATCACACGGAGATATCCGTATGGTACTTCATACTGGCGGCTGTACTTTCTATTCTGATCTCACTGGTGACGGTCAGCCTGCATGCCCTTCGCACAGCATCAAGAAATCCTGCGGAGACATTACGCTATGAATGATGATAGGGGAGTGCCTACTCTCCTTCTCTTTTAAATCCGATAGGTTTCCTAGAAACCGACTCTTCCATGGGGAAATCCTTGATATCATCGAGTGTGACCGTATGAATATGGTATGCGGTCCTCCCGGCAGAGGGGAGTGATGCCATGCGCAGGTTTTGTTTCCTGACGGTTCGTTCAACGATTTTCCTCACCGACCGGGCATTGCCGAAAAACTGGTTGCGGCCCTGGTACAGATGTTTCAGGTACTCACTGAGGTATTGGCCGGCTGCATCTTCCAGTTGTAATCCGGAATTGCGGAACATGAGAGAAGCAATTTCAAACAGTTCATCTTCCAGGAAATCCTGGAAAAGGAAGGTTTGATCGAAACGGGACCTTATCCCGGGATTGGATTCCAGGAACTCGGCCATAGGCATGCTGTACCCGGCCACGATGACCGAGAACTCACCTCTCCGGTCTTCCATTTGCTTGATCAGGGTGGAGACTGCTTTCTTACCAAACTCAGGATGTAGTCCTTCGGTCAGCGAATAGGCTTCATCAATGAACAGTATCCCGCCCATGGCCTCGTTGATCTTATCGCGTGTCTTGAGCGCCGTTTGTCCGAGGTATCCGGCAATGAGGTCGCTGGCATCGGTTTCAATCAAATGTCCTCTTTCGAGAATTCCGAGCGACTTGTAAATATTCCCCATGATTCTGGCGACGGTTGTCTTGCCGGTTCCCGGGTTTCCTGTGAATATGCTGTGTACGGGAAAAGCTTTTTGCACATCCTTGTTTATATCGCGATAATACCTGACGAGCTTGATCATGTTGCGGATCTCCTCCTTGATATTATTCAGTCCGATAAGCTGATCCATTTCCTTCATGGTTTCGGCAAGCAGTTCCTCGTCGGTGGGGATATCGACCCGGGCTCTACCGGTGGAAATGAACACATCACGGATGTCTTCCTCCTCAATAGTGCTGACGAGTTTTTTATTCAGGTGATTATTCTGCATATCCCTCATGATGCGAACGCCCAGGTTGATCTTGGCATCGTCGATGATACCGGTTACCATCCTGGCGTTACCAAAGGATTTATCGCGCAACCGCCATGCCCGTGTCACCTCCGTTTCCATAAGATCAAAGGCGGCTTCTGAAAGTGCAACCATCTTTTTCCGGGCAATGAATCCGGCTATTTTCATGAGTTCCTGGGGTGTGTAATCATCGAAATGGAAGTAATACCTGAACCTGGATTTCAGTCCGGGGTTGGATTCGACGAAATCCTTCATTTCACCGGGGTAGCCTGCCACCATGATGGCAATATCGCCCTTCCCGTCGCTCATTTCAGTGATGAGGGCGGCAATGGCCTCAGTACCGAAATCGTTGTCGGCACCTTTTTTAAACAACATGTAGGCTTCATCGATGAAGAGTATCCCCCCACGGGCCTTTTCTATCTCTTCCTGCGTCATCTGTCCTGTCTGACGCACATATCCTGAAATAAGGTCGGAGCTCTCAACCGTATGCACATGACCTTTGGAGAGCAGTCCCATGGCATGATAGATCTTCCCAAGCATCTGTACAACGGTGGTTTTGCCGGTGCCCGGGTTTCCTGTAAATACACTATGCAAACTGAGGGTTTCTTCCTCCTTATACCCCATTTCTTCCCTTACTCTCAGGAAATCGATGTATGCAATATGTTCCCGTATTTGCGCTTTGATCTTCTCCAGCCCGATGAGTTCATCAAGTTCCTTCATAGCCGATTCGAGCGCCTTTTTATCCGGCTGCCTGTCTTGCTTTTCTTTTGCTTCGCGAAGAGACTCCGCAAAATCATTGACCTTGTCTTCCGCTTTTTCGGACATTTTCGGAATGGCGGATTCTTCCTTGAGCTCTTCCTGGTTTTTATCGCCTACATTAAAAGGAACCACCGCAACCACCGTTTCCATGTATTCTATTTCCAGGGTATAATCGTCTTTTTTCCAGGATCCCGGATCTTTATGGCCCCAGCCGTGGGTGATGGTGATGACATCGTCGCCGGGTTCCTGGCGGACAATATGGTCGAGGGAAGGTATCCTGCCCACAAGCAATCCCGTGTCGTCGAAATAATTGAAAAACACCTCGCAGAGCCAGTCTTTCTGAAGCTGGTTTATAAACCGGAATTCCCCGAAGATATATCGGGTCCGGGAGGTGTTAAACCTCCGCAGATAAACCCTTTCCTTTTCAGGTTTGTTTTCATCCGGCCCTTCGTATAGCTTCAGTGAAACCACATCAAAATACGGGTTATTATCCTGACTGACTACCCCATTATCTTCAATGTAAAACTTTGCTGAACCGACCGGTTTGCCATCGATATAGGCTTCCCACAAGTAATCGCGCTTTTTCCAGAATTTCCCTGGTTCGCTGTCGCCCCAGCCTTTGTCGATGATCACCTCGTTCTTCTCTTTGGTGATTTTCAAGGTATCCTCGATATTGCAGATCTCCTGGTCTTTTTCCCCGTTATGCAGGGTAAAGGCTTTAAAAGAAAATTTTGCTTCCCAGTCGCTTTCGTCAAACTTTTTGTTGAAAAAAGCCAGCTCAACACCGAGATAAGTCAGTTCCCAGCGGTCGAATACCTGACGGTATTTTTTCTTTTTGTTAACAGGAGTATCCCAGTTGAAAGCCTGCAGGGATTTGAATTTGTAGTTGTTCATAATGGCAAAAATGTCTTTCAGGAATAGTGAGAAGTGCAAATATAGGGAAAAAGAAAATGGGGAACAGGGAGAAGGGAGAAGGGAGAGGGGAGAAGAGAGGGTGGGAAGGTGTATTAAGTGGAATATTTTTTGGAATACGTAGAGAATTGTTATATATTTAGAAAAATTATCATTTAAAATTAAGATTTATATGGCAAGTGTAATGTTTAAAGTGTTTTTTGCGATTCTTTTTGTTTTCCTGGTCAGCAGTGTTCGGGGTCAGTGGGATGATCCGGCAGTGTTGGGAGATACTATGGATAACAACACCAATCCTTATCTGAGCGTGTTCCAGGACAATGATGTCGAACAATTGCACCTTTTCTGGGAACGGTGGTCAGATTCTACTGCCACTGCCCTCTGGCACCAGGAGTTGCTTCATGGCAATGCTGCTGCAGCCTTATTGAGCACACCCGGGGTGCATTATACCCATCCGGTGGTGGTGGAAACGGATTATTTCCCTGCTGATACGCTATACATTATGTATCAGACAGATGAAGCGGGGAACCAGGATATTTATTATCTTAAACTGTCTTCGGGAGGATACATTTCCGATCCCATTCCATTTGCCACAACACCGGAGGATGAAACACAGCTGAATGTTGCTTCAAGCGGTTTTTTGTATGATTACTGGTATTCCAATGATATTGCATGGATACAGGGGGGGAAGGTCATGCATTGTTTTTTGTACAATGATGATGGTCAGATAAACTTTACCGAACCACTGGTTATTGATAGCGGTAACTGTACCGATCCTGTATTTCGATGCTGGACATTGGAAAACAGCAAAGTGCTGTGGATCCGGAATACCGACAGCAGTGCATTTATTTATCAGAGTGAATGGGATTATGACAGCGGATGGAGCGAACCGGAGATATTTTATAATGGGGGTAATTGTGTGGGTCTCACCGACGACAAGGCATATAATAGTTACCTTCTGGCGTTTTCTACGGAACATGTTGATTCCTTCTGGAGCCCCATCGGAGTGGGAAGGGACGATGTAATGCACGGAACAGAGTATTATTTCCAGCAGACCGGTCCTCCGGATGTTGCCATCAGAGAGTATTTGCCAAACAGCAAAAATATTACCTCAGCGTTGTATATGGAAGGAAACTACCTGGCATGTACCTATCCTGTTGGGGGTAATAATGAGATATTCCTCAATGAGAATCCATATATTGATGATTATTATTATTTGGAAAACTTTTCAAACCTGGGATGCCCCAACAGGAATCCGGAGTTCTTCCTGGGAGAAAGTACTCCACTTTATTGCTGGTATAATTATCTGCTTTGGGAAGCTTATGAATATGGACATTGGAAAATATACCATTCGCGGGATTTGAATTGCCTGGGAGGATTGAATGAACATAGCAGCGAAACAGGAATACAATTGTCCCTTTCCCCCAATCCGGCAAGGGAAAGCGTGAGGTTGGAATATACACTAAATAAGGCATCTGAAGTTCGGGTGACTGTGACAGATTCCAGGGGAGTGATCGTTTACCGGCCGGCCCCGGTTTTTCAGGAAGAGGGAACCCATTCCTGGAGATTGGACCTGGTAACGGACAATAGTCTTGTTCTTACATCAGGTGTTTATCATGTTACTGTGGAGGCAGCAGGTATGAGGGTTAGTTCCGGGCTTCTTGTGATTAAGTAGGTGGTGAAGAATGAGAGAATGTAACCACAATAGGCACAATAGAACACAATAGTAATCATATAAAACTAATGTGTTCTATTCCCGATTTTCATCGGGACAGGTTGTGACTATTGTGGTGAAATACTATCCAGCATTAAACCTGCAAAAACAAGTATCATCCTTGCAATCTATCTTCTACTAACCTGCTCTAAGCCAACCCCTTTACATAAAACACCAGGTCATCACCCCTGTCGTAATAATCCTCGAAGCGGGCTTTAAGCAGATAGCCGTTGTTTTCGTAAAATTTCCGGGTTGGGAGGTACTGTTCCCGGGAGGAGGTTTCTGCGTAAACGGCACTTCCATTTTCTTTCAGGATGGCCTCTTCGGTTTCTTTCAGGAGTATCTTGCCCAGTCCGCGGTTGCGCCATTGGGTATTGGTCACGATCCAGTAGAGGTCGTAACTGCTTTTAGTGAGGGGTATCCTGCCGAAACAGGAATAAGCTACGGTGGTCTCGTCGAGCTCCAGGAAGATGAACTCATAACCGCTGGCCTCGCCTTTTTCAAGCCTTTCCATAACCAGTTCGGCGGCGATATCAATCTCCTCCCGGTTGAAGAAACCCGTTCCTGTCACCATTTCCCGTACGGTCTCCACATCGCTTTTCCTGACTTCCTTCCTGAAACTTATACTTTCCATATATCCTTTATAATTCGTTCAACAACCCTGGTAAAACCAATGCCCGCTCTGTCGGCAGCGGCCACAAATCCGGCATCCGGCGACAGGCATGGATTTGCATTGACTTCCAGCACCCAGGGCCTGCCCTTCTGATCCACCCGGAAGTCAACCCTTGCATAGCCCGATAAACCGAAAAGGGACCAACAGTGAAGACAAATATCCTTTAAATGCCCGGTAAGCTTTGTATCCTTGCTATCAAGCCCGAAAGAGCGAACCGTATTCTCATATTCGAATGAACCTTCCTGCCATTTTGCCTCATATCCCACGATACGGGGTTTGCCGGCGGGGTAGCCGCGGAACTCGATCTCGGCCACGGGCAGGACCGTTCCGGCAAGCAGAGAAATATTGAACTCCCGTCCTTCGATGTATTCTTCAAAGAAATAACGGTAATTCCTGTTATTTTCCAGGAAGTTGCGGATCACAACGGGATCACCCGGCAGGATATTGCCGTCGCCTATACCCAGGGATGCATCCTCCCACATCGGTTTGGCGATATAATGCTTATCCGGCATGGCATCCGAAGGATCTTCGAACCAGTGGGGGGTAGGTATGCCTTTCTGTTGCATCAGGGTTTTGGCCAGGATCTTATTGCTGGTGATGTACATGGCTTCGGAGCCGCATCCTGTAAAAGGGATCTTCAGATGTTCCAGCAGGGTGGGACCAAGGTGGATAAGGTTGCCGGAGCCATCGAGGCTTTCCACGAGGTTAAAGACAAAGTGGGGTGATGCTTCCTGGAGCTTTAGGGCGGCATGTTTCAGGTCAAGGTCGAGAAAGAGCCGTTCCGTTGCATATCCCAGTTCCAGCAGTGCATGTTCAATGGCTTCTGCCTGTTTGAGAACATCGATTTCATCAGGTCCCGCATCCGGGCCCAGGGCGTTGATCAGGATGATTGCCTTTTTCATATTACCGGCTAGGTTTTATGAATGGCTGATGTGATCTTAGAGACCGCCGAATCCATGATCATCTTCATCAGTTCGGGGAAAGGTATCCCATTCAGTCCAGCCAGGATGGGCAGGTCGGAGTGTTCAGGATGGAGTCCGGGCAAGGGGTTGATCTCCATAAAAGAAGCCCGGCCATCAGCATCGTAGCGTATATCCACCCTGGCGGCATCCTCACAGCCCAGAACCCTGTATGCATCCAGGGCCAGTTGTTCACATTCCTCCTTTTCCTTTCCTTTGGTGGCAACATATTTTACCAACGATTCACATTCTTCCTTATTGGTATAGGAATATACATCCTGTTCTGCTTTATGGTTCAGGATGATCTCCATGGTTCCCACGCAGCGGGCCCGATCGCCGGTACCCACGATGCCGGTGGTGAATTCCCGTCCGCTCAGGAAGGCTTCCACGATCACGGGTTGTCTGAATTCCTTCAGCAGGTAGGTACAGGTATCGTTCAGTTCTTTCCTGTCGCGGATCACCGATTTCCCGTTGATCCCTTTCCCTGTGCCTTCCGCAAGGGGTTTGGCAAAGAGAGGGAAGGGAAGACGGACATGGTTGATATCCGATGTTTTGTTGACAACGATAAAATCCGGTGTGTTGATACCGGCGTCACGAACAACCCTTTTGGCCATCGACTTATCGAGTGTAAGGGCCATCACGAGGGGGGATGAGAAGACATAGGGGATGCGGTATGCATCCAGCAGGGCCGGGACCTGGGCTTCGCGGGCTATGCCGTGCATGCCTTCGCAGATGTTGAAAACCAGGTCCCAGCTTTCTCCCTGTTGCAGCCGTTCTATCAATTGCCTGAGATGCCCGATGCGGCGGGTCTGGTATCCCAGATCCTGCAAGGTGGCATCGAGGGAATCGATGGTGCTTTCACGGTCGAATTCGGCGGTTTCCTCCTCGGAATAGCCCATGGCAAGATAAGCCGAACGGAGATCATATGTGAGTCCGATGATCATGGTCTGTAAAAATTAAACGGTTAAAGCCTACATATAATCCGGATACCGGAACACCTTTTTCTGATAGTTGACCAGCAGGATATCTCCGTTCTCCCTGCCGGTAACGTATTCGGGCAGCAGCGGAATCTTTCCTCCCCCACCCGGAGCATCGATCACATAATGCGGTACAGCATAACCCGAGGTAAAGCCCCGTAGGTTGCGTATCACATCCAGTCCGGCTTCCACGCTTGTCCTGAAATGTGAGGAACCCGGGATAGGGTCGCACTGATAGAGGTAATAAGGTTTCACCCTCACCTTCAGCAGCTCGTGGGTCAGCTTGCGGTATACACCTTCCATATCGTTGATGCCTTTAAGCAGGACGGTCTGGCTGCCCATGGGTATCCCGGCATCGGCGAGCATATTGCAGGCATGGCCGGTTTCGGGAGTCATCTCGTCGGGATGCGTAAAATGAATGCTCATGAACAGCGGATGGAATTTCTTCAGCATGTTAGTGAGCTTTTTCGTAATCCGCATGGGGAGTACGGCCGGTACCTTGGTGCCAATCCTGATGATCTCCAGGTGTGGGATGGCCCGCAGGCTTGAGAGGATATACTCCAGGCGCTCGTCCGACTGAGTGAGCGGATCGCCGCCGGAGATGATCACATCGCGGATTTCCGGGTGATTGGCAATGTATTGGATGGCACCATCGATCAGTCTGGACCCCGCGTGTTGCTTTTTCGATACCAAATGCGATCTTGTGCAGTAGCGGCAATAGGCCGAGCAGAAGTCCGTAACCAGGAACAGCGCCCTGTCGGGATAACGGTGTATGATCAGCGGAACGGGGCTGTCGTGTTCCTCTCCGAGCGGATCGGAAGCCTCCCCGGGGGAGACCATCAGCTCATCCATCACAGGTACCATGGTTCGCCGCAGAGGCTGTAGCGAATCGAACTCATCCAGCAAGCTGGCATAGTAAGGAGTGATACGCACCGGCAGATTCAACGATTGCTCTTTGAAGCCGATCTCATCCGCCGATAGACTCAGGACCCTGCTCAATGCCTCAAAAGAAGTGAAGCTGTTCCGTATCTGCCATTTCCAGTCATTCCATTCATTATCCGTGATTCCTGGAAAGAATCTTTCGCGGAAGACGATGGTTTTCTGGGAAGTATGAAACGAAACGTGGGCCGGTTCGGCCATGAGGGTTGAGCGGTTCTTTCCGTTCAGAGGCGGAGGTTCTTCAAAATCATCCAGTTCAAGGATAGATTTTGAAACATGCAGATTTTTAGTGATCATTTAAAATGATTAAAAAGTTAATGTAAAGAACCTAATATAATTTCCTGCTTTTCAACACCTTGTATTTTACGCCCCGGTATTTGAAAAAGCGTGCAATAATATGCTAAAAATTGAATCCCGGTACAAAGCACAAAAAATATTTTATAAACGTTTTTTAACAAACATTAGACGGGGAATTGGGAAAAAGTCACAGGGGGGCTGGGGGATTATGTTAGGCTGTCCCGTCCCGGCATGTGCGGGGATGCCAGATCCCGGCTTACGCCGGGATGTCCCGGTTTTCGCCGGGATGCCCCGGGTTTCACCGGGATGTCCCGGCTTACACCGGGATGACGGGGATGCCAGATCCCGGCTTTCGCCGGGATGCCCCGGGTTCACCGGGATGTCCCGGCTTACACCGGGATGCCCCGGTTTTCACCGGGGTGACGGATGCCAGATCCCGGCTTACGCCGGGATGACGGCGTGGTGCCTAATAAAACAGAGGCGTGGGGCGGCGGGCGAAGCCCGCCGCCCCACGCTCTTTCTGATCATACGGG
>JAHJRE010000136.1 GCA_018831055.1 Bacteroidota bacterium | reverse complement strand
TAGAAATGGTGGAAGCCTATTCGGGCAGCAACCTTAAATTGCATGTAGTGGTTACGGAATCACAAATTCACAAGACCTGGCAGGGAATGTCGGAATTGAATTTTGTAGAAAGGAAGATGATACCCAACCATCTGGGCACTAATCTTGATTTCTCCGGCGGGAACACCCAATCATTCAGTTTCGATTTCTCCCTTGATCCCTCCTGGAACGCAGAACATTGTGAACTCGTTGTATTCGTGCAGAATAACAGCACGAAAGAAATCCTTCAGGGAACCAAGATCAATCTGCTTGACTTTGAAAATGAGAATGACTACGATGTGATAGCTAAAACAATCACACATCTTCCGGTCAATGCCTGTTCAGGAATCCTGGAACCATCCGTAATCATCCGCAATTACGGAGAACAGGAACTTACTTCCTGCAATATTGACTATCAGGTAAACGGGGGAACACTCAGCAGCTATTCCTGGTCGGGAAACCTTCCCTTCCTGGGAACCGACACCGTATCTCTTCCTGCAATATCTTTTGAACCGCTTGAAAGCAATGTGCTGAAAATATTCTGCGGAAATCCGAATAACAATCCCGACCAATATCCTGCAAACGACACAGTTATTTCAACCATAGAAAAGAAAAGCACTCCCGCAGATGTGAGCCTGCTGATCCGCACCGATGAAAACCCCGAAGAAACAACATGGGAACTGACCGATGCAATGGGAAATGTGCTATACTCGGGAGGACCATATACAACTGCCGGTGCCATGATCATGGAAGATTTTGTATTAAATGAAAACGAATGTTACCTTTTTAACATGTATGACGCGGGGGGTGATGGATTTATCCAACCTGGGTTTTTTATACTTTATTACGGAAGCAATATTTCGATTTTACAAGGATTCGGCTTTGGTAATCTTTTATCGACCGAATTCACTACCGATGCTTCTACCGGTTTTTCAGACAACAGTTTAGCTGCCGGTATCAAAGTTTTTCCAAATCCTGCCGATGAATTGATAAACATGGTTTTCAATCTTAATGAAACAGGAAATGTAAAAGTAGAGATATTCACACTTACAGGGGAAGTGGTGTATGCCTCTGAAATATATAGTCAATCGGGCCTGCAGGAATTGCAGATACCCTGTAATCATATAAGTGATGGCATGTATCTGCTGAAATACTCAACTTTGCAGGAATCAGTAACAAGCAAAGTCATCATCCGGCACTAATCATTCCGAAGGGCACCATCCCTGTAATCACGTTATGGGGATGGTGTTTTTTATTAATTCATCATCAGCGAAATTGGGCAGCGTCACACTCAATTCCGGTTCCTGCTCCATGGCCCTTTTGATGGCAAAAACGGCCTCCTGATTGCGCGCCCAGCTCCTGCGTGCGATACCGTTATTCACATCCCAGTAAAGCATGGAAGTCAGACGAGCCTCGGCTTCATCAGTCCCATCGAGTACCATACCAAAACCGCCATTGATCACTTCTCCCCAGCCAACACCGCCTCCATTGTGGATAGAAACCCATGTTGCTCCGCGGAACGAATCTCCGATCACGTTTTGTATGGCCATATCGGCCGTGAATTGAGAACCATCGTAGATATTGGATGTTTCCCGGAAAGGTGAATCAGTTCCGGATACATCATGATGATCCCGGCCAAGAACCACAGGTGCTTTGATCTTTCCTTTGCGGATTGCCTTGTTAAATGCCCTGGCAATGCGGATGCGTCCTTCCGCATCTGCATAAAGGATACGGGCCTGTGAGCCTACAACCAGTTTATTCTGTTCGGCTTGTTTAACCCATAATAGGTTATCGCCTAACTGCTGCTGTATCTCATCGGGAGCATCCTTCATCATTTTTTCAATAACCTTTGCAGCGATCTTGTCGGTGGTGCGAAGGTCTTCCGGATCACCGGAGGTACAAACCCAGCGAAAAGGCCCGAAACCGTAATCAAAACAAAGTGGCCCCATGATATCCTGAACATAGGAAGGATATATGTAAGATCCGTCTTCTTTTAGCACCTCGGCTCCTGCCCTTCCGGCTTCCAGCAAAAAGGCATTACCATAATCCCAGAAATACATACCGCGAGCGCTAAGACGGTTTATGGCATTTACCTGCCTTACCAAGGATTCCTTCACTTTATTCCGGAATGATTCAGGATCCCTGACCATCATTTCATTGGATTCTTCAAAACTCAAGCCGGCCGGATAATACCCACCGGCCCATGGATTATGCAGTGAAGTCTGGTCGGAACCCAGATCAATGGGAATATCCCTGTCGGCCAATGCTTCCCATAAATCCACGATATTTCCCTGGTAAGCGAGGGAAACGGCTTCTTTGCGGTTTCTTGCCTCCAGCATTCGCTGTATCAGCTCATCCAATCCGGTATATACTTCATCTACCCATCCCTGCTGATGTCGTTTACTTACAGCCTGATGATTAATCTCAGCCACAACACCCACAGCGCCAGCAATAACAGCCGCTTTAGCCTGGGCACCCGACATGCCGCCCAAACCTGAAGTTATAAAAATCCTTCCTCCCAGACCACTATCGCCACCCTTAAATCTCCTTCCGGCATTTAGTATTGTGATGGTGGTGCCGTGAACAATTCCCTGAGGGCCGATATACATGTAGGATCCTGCCGTCATTTGTCCGTATTGACTAACACCCAAAGCATTAAACTTCTCCCAATGATCAGGACTTGAGTAGTTGGGAATCACCATTCCGTTTGTTACTACAACACGGGGGGCACCGGGATGAGATGGGAACAATCCCATGGGATGACCGGAATACATAACGAGAGTCTGCCATTCGGTCATTTCAGCCAGGTATTTCATCGTGAGGAGATATTGGGCCCAATTCTGGAATATAGCCCCATTCCCGCCATAGGTAATGAGTTCATGGGGGTGTTGTGCCACTACAGGATCAAGATTATTCTGAATCATGAGCATGATGGCTGCCGCCTGCTCTGTCCTGCAGGGATATTCATCTATTGGCCGGGCATACATTTTGTAGGCCGGACGAAACCGATACATATATATTCGT
>JAHJRE010000135.1 GCA_018831055.1 Bacteroidota bacterium | reverse complement strand
CTGAAACTGTTTCTGATGAGCCTGAAACTGTTTCTGATGAGCCTGAAACTGTTTCTGATGAGCCTGAAACTGTCTCTGATGAAGCTGAAACTGTCTCTGATGAACCTGAAACTGTCTCTGATGAAGCTGAAACTGTCTCTGATGAATCTGAACCGGAAGAGGTCAATGCAACAAACGATCCGGTTGATAACCTTGTAGCTGTATTACGTTCAAAGGAAGATTGGGAGCAGATCATGTGTGGAGTCGACCTGATGATCAAAAACCTTTTCCTGAAACCCTGTGACGGAAAACTTATCCTGGATCAGGAGGAAACCAAGGCTTATGCAAATTTCCTGATCCTGAAAACTTACATTTCTGAAGCGCTGAAAAAATAGGCTTAGTCAGAGAAAAACGAATTAAAGGCATCCTGGAAATAAAACTCGGGATGCCTTTCAATTTAATATCCAACTAACGCACAACAACAAATTTATGCATTAACTCATTGCCTTCCACAACCATAAGCAAATAATAAATGCCGGAAGAGAGATCATCAACACTGAAAGCAATACTATGTTTGCCCGTCATGAAGGATTCACGGGAGACTGTTCTAACAGGCTTCCCTTCTGGATCAATGACCATGAAATTAATCTGAGTTATGCTTTTTGTCTGGAATGTTACGTTTAATCTGTCAGCCACAGGATTCGGAAATATACTCTCCAAAACAATGTCCGGTTCTTCCCATCCCGCCGGCGACTGAACCGTTATGTAATCCGTTTTCACTTCCGACTGTGTGTTGCTGCCATCGGAAACGGTCAGTTTCACTGAATAAATTCCAGGAAGTGTATAGGCATATACCGGATTCCTTTCGGTTGCATCAACGGTGCCGTCGTTGTCGAAATCCCATTCCCAGGAGGTAAGCAAACCCAGCGACAAATCGGTAAATTGTATCTCTGAACCGGGATATACAAGGGTGGAGTCGGCCACAAAATCTGCTTCCATTCCATTTTCCCCGAGAATGGTAAAGGGCTTGGGAGTATAGGCAAGCAGCGTGTCGTCGTCGTCAACCAAAGTATATCTTATAAAGCAGTTATTTGTGGAAATTGTTTGTGGAACAGTCCACTGATAACGGCCCCCATTGGGAAAATCACCGGTTAAAACCGTGTAAGGCCCCTTTCTGCCTTGTAGTGAATACTCGATCTTAACCCCCGATGACGATGAGACGGGGACTGCCGAGATCCAGTCGATAAACTGGACGGATCCCTGCCGGAACACCTCATTGCCCCTGGGATAAACATATTTGATATAATGAAGGAAGACAGGTGAGTTCTCCTTATAGCATTTGATGCGGTTAATATCATTGGGCCAGTTGCCGACCTTTTCCACCAATGTAATGTCGGGATAACCGTTCCGGTCAACATCTCCGCCGGCGCGGAATGCGCCACAATCACCGTTGTTTGATGTAAGGGTGTTAAAAACTTCGGTCCAGGTTACGCTCAATGGATCGTCTGTTACGGTCCCTTTCCAGATCGTCAGGTTTGCTTCGCCAAAAGCTGCAATGTCCATGGTACCGTCACTGTTAAAATCACACAACTGGGTTTCCTGGTAATCACCGGATGCCGGAAGTGTTCCGGCCAGACTGATCCACTGGTTGCTTCCCGTATCAAATTTCCACACACTGATGCCTCCATTATCGTTCACATAAGATAGATCCTTGCCCCCATCCTTGTCAATATCATCCAGATCGGGACCGGTCACAGGAAAAGAGTATTGTGGCAAATTATAATCGGCATTGTAAAAATTCCCGTCGCCTGTTCCGAAAAAAGCGATTCCCGCATCATGGGTAACCACAAAATCAGCATTACCATCATTATTGATATCCCCGAAGACAAAACGCATATTGGAGTTACCTTCCATTATCCCGAAACTCTGTACCCAGGTACCGTCGCCCTGATTGAGATATACATGCAACCCGGATCCTGAGCCAAAACTATTGGAACCAATATCAAGATCTCCATCGTTGTCCACATCCGCAAAATCAGTCCCGAACATCCCCCAGTCTTCCCCGTTGGTCGCCAGTCCGTCATCCCAGGGCGTCCAATTGATCCCGGTACCATCACCCAGTGCAACCTCTATCAACTGATCCCCGAAATCAGTGGAAGAATATGCGTGGTGCATCCCGTAACCCACATCCCAATGGCCATCGTTATTGGCATCACCGATGGCAATGCCACCATAGCCAAAATAACCGTTCATCTGTAATGACCAGGAACCGGTTCCATTTCCGAAAAAAACCATTATACCATGAGTCCCCCAGCGTTCAGAGGGGGTACTGTGATCGCCTATGGTTAAAATGTCCACATAACCATCCTGGTTGATGTCGGCAAATTCCAGTTCCGTCTTTCCGCTTTCCCATTCCGGATTGTTCATGCCATTGGAGCTTTCAACATACTGAAAGGCGGGTTCCGGCTGGGCGAAAATCAGTAAACTGCATGTTAACTGTAATAAAACAATGCAATATTTCTTCATAACTCTCAACAAAATTAAATGTAACAGGATAAAAGTAGGGAATTCTTTAGAATTTACCCCATGAAAACTCATATAAAACTTTCTGACATTTTTATTGCATTTAATATACGTTATTCATAAATTTATAGCGTTCGGAATTAACTTTTTTACCAGACTTACGTAGAAGCCTATAATCCACCAAATCTTAAAATTACTTTCCGGACATATTTTCTGAGTAACATGCTTCGGCAATAGTTATAACAGCTTAGTTTTTGATTTTACCGGTAACAAACAAACTGTATTATGAGTGAAAAGAAAAAGCTCGGACTTATCGGGGCTATAGCCCTGATCGTATCCAGTCTTGCGGGCAGCGGTGTTATAGCGCTCCCCCAGCAACTGGCATACACGGGGTCTATCACCCTGGTTTCCTTTATCCTTGTAACCATAGGTGCGCTCTTCCTTACCCTTGTTTATGTAAGGGCAGGAAGCATTTTCGATGATCCCAGCCCTACGGCCCTGGCAACCTATGTGAACCCCATTCTGGGAGCCAAAAGCGGCTTCTTTTATGTTTATGGTAATCTGATTTCCAATGTATCGATTCTTATTGCAGGCTTAGGTTACCTGGAAATGTTCATGCCACAACTGGGTCACCCGATCATCCTGGGTATTACCGTGATCGCTCTGATCTGGGTGTTTATCGCCCTTTCCCTGAGAGGGGCAGGTATCATAACCAAAATCGTTTCTATCACAGTTACCCTGTTGCTGCTTTCTGTAATCATTACCGCTGTCGCAGGATGGCTGGACTTTGACTTAACACAGTTCAAAGACAACTGGAACGTAAGCGGTAAAGGCAGTGGCAGCGCCATCATGTCGGGCTTTGCCATCCTGATCTTCTCCTATGTCGGGGTGGAAAGCGTTGCAACAAACAATTCATACATAAGCAATCCCAAAAAGATCGTGCCCATCGCCACGATCATAGGCTTCATCATTGTAGCCATCATCTACATAGCTTCCACAACCGTAATCGAAGGTATGTTCACCGCTAAGGAAATCCAGGATGCACCAGCCTCTTTCGCTTTATCTATCGAAACAATCACCGGTTCTCATTACGCAGGAGAGATCGTTTCTCTCGTGATGGCTATAGCTTGCCTGGCCAGCTTCCTCGTATGGAACCTTTCTTCTGCCAGCGCTGCCAAAACCAGTGCCGATAACGGCTTCCTGCCAAAAGCATATTCCTATACCAATAAACATGGTATTAACAGCAAAGGATTGGTGATCAACGGTATTATTATGACAGTCATCGAGGTTATTTTAATGATGCTTGGAAGCAATGTTGCAGTAGCTTTCAACATTACTGTAACCCTGTCAGTGCTGCTTTTGCTTTTCCCCTACTTCTGGTCAGGAATAGCTTTGATCCGCAAAGAGATGGAAACCGGTACAAGCAAAATCAGTACCTGGATCATCGTTGCCATATCCTCCACCTTTATCATTTCGGCCTTCATGTCGGCCAATATGGATGAGCTATGGCTGGTGATCGTGCTGGTGATCATAATGCTGGCGGTTTACAGCCTCAGAATTAACGGATCTGCCAAAAAACAGAATAACAATTAATCTATAAATATCCAGGAAATGAAAATCACAAAACATCAATGGCCGGTACTTATCGTATCCGCTGAATTCAACGCACAAAACGACGAGGGATTCAGATTGTCGGAATTGATCGAAGAACTTGAGGAAGTGGAGGATTGCAGTGTCATTCCTTCCTTCACCTATGAAGATGCAACGGAGATCATCCATTCCAGGTCGGATATCGGCCTTGCCGTTATCGACTGGAACCTGCCCGAAGAAGATAAGCAGGAAGAGTCTACGGCAACCGATCTGATCAATTATATCCATGAGCGGAATCCCAATATGCCGGTGCTTCTTCTGGCCGACCGGCTGGAAACGGAGGATATTCCGCTGGAAGTACTCCAGAAGATCAGCGGTTACCTGTGGAAAACCGCCGATACGGTCGAATTTCTTGCCGGCCGCATCGAAATGCACCTGGAAAACTATATCCACAGCGTATATCCGTCATTTTTCGGAATGCTGGTTAAATATGCACAAAATTACAAGTATGCCTGGCATACACCCGGCCATATGGGAGGTGAAGGCTTCCTGAGAAGCCCTGCAGGAGTGGCGTTTCATAAGTTTTTCGGGGAAAATACCCTGCGCTCAGACCTTTCCATCTCCGTTCCCGAACTGGGATCGTTGCTTGATCACAGCGGTGTCACCGGCGAAGCGGAAAGAAACTCCGCCAGAGTCTTCGGTGCCGATTATACTTATTATGTCCTGAACGGCACATCCAACGTGAATCAGATCATCTGGAGAAGCCAGCTTGTGCGCGACAACATCGCCTTTGTCGACAGAAACTGCCATAAATCACTCAACTACGCCATGGTCATCACCGAAGCCATACCTATATATATGATACCCCGGCGAAATAAACGGGGCATCATCGGTCCGGTGAAACTTTCGGAGTTCTCCATTGAATCGGTCAGGAATAAATTAATGGCATCGAAACTTGTACCCGATTCGATGAAGAATCTCACACCCAAAATGTCGGCTCTGACCAATTCTACCTACGACGGGGTGTGCTATAACGTGATACGCATCAAGCAGCAACTTGCACTCAGCGTGGAAAACCTGCATTTCGACGAAGCCTGGTACGCCTATGCCCGCTTCCACCCTATCTACAAAAACCATTTCGGCATGGCCGATGATGACCTGAACAAGGAACATCCTCCGGTATTCGTGTCACACTCTACACACAAACTGCTTACGGCACTTTCCCAGGCATCTATGCTCCATATTCGCAACGGCAGCCATGTCGATATCAATCCCGATGAATTCAACGAATCATACATGATGCATGGCTCCACCTCTCCTCAATACAGCATGATCGCCTCCCTGGACGTGGCAACAAAAATGATGGAAGATAATGGTGATATCATGCTCAATGATACCATCACTGAAGCCATACACCTCAGGAAAAAGATGGTCAGCATCCTGAAAGACCTGCGCCAGAAAGATGAAAACGATTGGTTCTTCGGTATGTGGCAGCCCCGCCAGGTGGTGATCGATGGAAAAACCAAAAACTTCGAAGACGTTCCTGCCGAAGTACTCGCCGCTAATCAGGATGTCTGGGTTATGAACAAAAATAATCCATGGCACGGCTTCGAAGATATCGAAGACGACTACGCCATGCTTGATCCCATCAAACTCACGATCACAACCCCGGGTATTAACGATCATGGTGAAATGGCCGAAGAAGGCATACCGGCCTCATTGGTCACCAATTACCTGATCAACAAAGGGATAGTGTGTGAAAAGACAGACTATTACTCCTTCCTGATGCTGCACTCCCTCGGTACCACACGCGGAAAGCAGGGAACCCTCCTGGCAGAGCTCCTGAAATTCAAGGATCTTTATGACAGGAACGCGCCCCTGGCCGAAGTCTTCCCGGAAATGACCGCTGCATGGCCGAAGAAATACGGAAAAGTCGGTCTTAAGGAACACGCTAACGATGTGCATCGCTATTTCCGTGAACATAAAATGCTCGACCGCATGCAGGAAGCCTTCCAGGTGATCCCCGACCAGGCTATGAAACCGGCTGATGCCTATCACGAGGTTGTTAAAAAGAATGTCGAATTCGTTGAACTCGATAATATGATGGGACGTATCCCCGCAGTCATGATCGTACCCTATCCTCCGGGAATACCCATTATGATGGGAGGCGAGGTCATGAATGAAAAAGCCGCCCCCGTATTCCGCTACCTGAAAATGCGGCAGGATTTCGAAAACGCATTCCCGGGTTATGAAAGTGATATTCATGGTGTGGAACGCATGGAAAGAAACGGAAGGAAGTACTTCAGGACAATGTGTATTAAAAATACGTGAGTAAACTGAAGGGTGAAAGGGAGGGATGAATTAAGGTTGCAGGAAGCAGGAGGCAGGTTGCAAGAGGCAGGTTGCAAGTTGCAGGGAGCAAGTTGCAGGGAGCAAAGGGTAGGGAGCGAGGGGCAGGGTGCAGGTTAATGGTAAGTGAACCTGAAACCTGAAACCTGAAACCTGAAACCTGCAACCTGAAGCTTTCTATTTCAGGTATATATTAAAAATCGAAGTTAAACCAAATTTTTAAACATGTTCGTAGAAAAATACAAAAACTTTCAGCGCTTTGTCCGCAGCCAGATTCCGGCTACGGGAAAGAAGCCCATCACTGAAGAAGCTTTTGATCAGTTTATCGCCAACATCCTGGCCAATGACTCCCTGGATATTCCGGGAAGGATCTATTGCCGCGACGGATTTGCTTTTGTCAGGGAGCTCAACCGGCAAACATACCAGATCCTGGCATTTCAGATCAATTCATTCGGAGAGGGTGCTTTCGGGGACAAGATCGTGAAACTCTGCACCCCTTTAATGATGACGGTTAAAACCCACAGCACTCATTTCTATTCAGGACATACGCTGAAAGATACGAACCTGAGTTTTGAAGATCTGTACCTGGGCAAACAGTATTCAGGAAGCAAAGGGCCTATGTGTGACCGGGAAAAGATTTCAGGACACGTAAGAGACCTTTTCCTGAATAACCAGCTCAATGCCAGCTACCGCCATGGAATCATTTTCAAACTGATTCAAACCAACTTCATATGCCACCATGTGGCGGAAACACTCAGTTATGCATTGGGAGCGCTCGACCTGTTCTGGTACACCAAGAAAAGCAATGTGTACCTTGTATCAGGATCATACTACAACGAAAACCGCCACAAGCTGAAAATTGAGATCCTCGACAACTTCTCCTATGAAAGGATGAAGTGCTACTTTGATATCCCCAGCTACGTGAAGATTGAAAACAATAACCTTAATAAGTTCAGCGAACAATACAATCTTATGCACTGGGAAGTCCTGTACAAACGCGAAAGAGAAAATTTCTACCTGCCTGCCGGTTACCAGAAAATCAACAAAAAGAGATTCAACAAGGCAGCCAACGTAATTACCACACAACATATCGTTGAATACATCCTGAAAACATATTACAACAGGATGAACCCGCACATAGTCACCAATACCTTCCAGACCCTGGAATACCTTTCCAGAGCCATACTTGCCAGAATAGAAGGCCGGTCCGAAGAAGGCACCGATTTCCTGAAATATGCATCGTCATGCATGGGACATTACCCTGAAAGGGATCTCGATCGTATCTGGCAGAAACAGGATGAAAAATACCCGCTGTTTATCAGCGACTATATTCATTCGATGTTTTTCAGACCACCGGTGGTGTGAGTAAATCATGCCAGCCAGAATCAATGGAGAATAATTCCCGACACTCTGTTAACGAGGCCGGTAGAAGGCAGAATCACCGGATCTGCATCTATCAAAAAAATGTATCTTTAACCATTGTTTTCCGTATAAGCCAAAAAGCCAATCTACTGACATACCATGAAAAGCCATCAAAACCTTAAATGCCTGGCATTGTTCCTGGCAATCATCCTTACAATTGTTGTTGGATGCAAAAAAGAAAATGAGGATAAAAGTAATCCTGCACCCACTCCCATCAATTCATTTGGTGACATCGTAGCCGACCCTGCGTTTGACTGGAGCATGCAAAAGGATATCCAGGTAAACATAACAGCTAAAGATAATAACGACGGGCCATTGGTTAATGTCCGATTCGACATTTACACTGATGATCCTGAAAACGGAGGCATAAAAGTATTCAGCGGTTTCACAGGAACAGGCGGAACACTTCAAACCACGTTCCCCGCAGCCAGTTACCGAGAAAGCTTTGTGATTACCACCCGGTATATCGGACTGCCCAATATCATTGAAGTACCTGTCTCCAATGGCATCCTGGAATATACTTTTGGAGGGAAAAACAAGACTGCTTCCCTAAAAGGAACTGCCGGAGTGATGAACCCGGATTTCCTGTATCTCGGAACCTACAATTCCCTTGGCGTTCCCGATTACCTGGAGCCTGTCGGGGATGTCATCCCCCAGGATATGCTCGATGATATTAATGCCGCCCTGCCGGAATATTATTCCGTTCCGGTATATCATCCTGAATATCTTGCAGCTAACAATGAAACCAGTTATGTATTAATTGAAGATGCCGATGTATGGGTCACTTTTGTTCATGAAGGAGCAGGATATACCAATACACTGGGATTCTTCACTTACCCGGTTGGAAATCCGCCAGCCACGGTTAACGATATTCCCGATGTTACCATCATCCTTCCCAATGCTTCTTTTGATGGATCGGGAGGAGGACTGTTTTCCGGTGACAAGGTTTATATCGGACAATTCACTGCCAATACGGTTATTGCCTGGGTACTCATCGCCGATGGCTGGGACAACGGCCAGGTGACCTATGGAAGAAACATGCTTTACAGCGAACCTTATCTGAATCCTGAAACAGACCCTCAATACCAGCAGCATAACGTTCAGCTCTTCGACTCGGAACGGGGCGTCATCCTGAATGGTTTCGAAGATATTGAAAGACCCGGGGGTGACAATGATTTTAACGACCTGATATTCTATGTCACAGCAAACCCGATCACAGCCGCTGAAATAATTAACCTCCCGCCACTTGATCCCGGTGTCCCCGATGGTGACGGCGACGGCATTGATGACCCCTTCGACGATTATCCGACAGATCCTGAAAGAGCATTGAATCTATACTACCCGGGAGAAAACGAATACGGATCCCTTATCTTCGAGGATCTCTGGCCGGCAAAGGGCGACTACGACTTCAACGACCTGGTGCTGGACTGCAACTTCACCCAGGTGCTGAATTCAAGCAACGAAGTCAAAGATATCCTGGCGGAATTTAAAGTAAGGGCAGTTGGAGCCAGCTTCCGTAACGGCTTTGGGTTCATGATCAACACAACACCCGGAAATGTTGTTGGAATAACAGGACAGAATCTTCAGGAAAACCTGGTAACCGTGAATGCCAACGGCACTGAAACAGGACAAAACGAGGCTGTGGTAGTGGTGTTTGACAATGTTTTCAACACCTTTCCCCATAACTCCATACGATTTATCAATACCAAGGAAAACTCAGCCTATGAAAACCCGGCTGAACTCAGCCTTGCCTTAACCCTCACGGATCCGGTTGCACTGCAAACGATGGGCGCCCCGCCATATAACCCTTTCCTGATCATTAATCTCGACAGGGGCCGGGAGACACACCCGGCAGATTACCCGCCCACCGCCCTGGCCAACCTCTCATACTTTGGGACAGAAGACGATAACAGCATACCGGCATCAGGAAGATACTATAAAACAATTACCAACCTCCCCTGGTGCCTTTATGTACCCGAAGAGTTTGATTATCCCATTGAGACCCGCGATATCACCAGTGCACATCTTAAACTGGTCGACTGGGTAAACAGCGGAGGAACAGCCTATACCGACTGGTACCACGACGAACCGGGGTACAGGAATGCGCAAAATATCTACACACCGCAATAAATCCGATAAACCGCATAGAAGCAATAGCTTACTTTATTCAAAGTAAGCTATTGCTTTTTATAATAACAGCCGGCTTTAAAGTTACCCCCCCTTCCAGGTCAGCCCCACCATTCAAATTCCAGTTCCCTTGTTTTGTATTGCGAAAAAAACATTATCTTTGCAACCCGTTTGTATTACTCACACAAACCCACACACACACTGATTCACCCATACTCACACACTCACACACTCACACTCAACACTCAAACCCACACCCACACACTCACACTCACACCCACACTCACACTCATTCACCCATACTCCCACACTCACACTCACACCCACACTCACACTCGTTTCCGGGGTGTAGCGCAGCCTGGTTAGCGCGCTTGACTGGGGGTCAAGAGGTCGGGAGTTCAAATCTCCCCACTCCGACAAAACTAAAAAGGCTTATTGTTAAAGCAGTAAGCCTTTTTATATGTATTACACGTATATCATATATTCCGATCGTTTGTGCAGGTATTATGTAGGATCGACAAAGGATTTGGAAAGCCGTTTACTTAGGCATCAAAATAACCATACTAAGTCCACGAAGGGGAAAGGGCCTTGGAGGTTAGTTTTAAGTTTTTCTTTTCCTTCACGCTCAGAAGCGGTAAAAATGGAAATGAAAATAAAAAAAAGAGGCGCAAAAAGATTTATTGAAGATCAAAAGCAGTCTGGTTAGCGCGTCCCGCCTG
>JAHJRE010000134.1 GCA_018831055.1 Bacteroidota bacterium | reverse complement strand
TATACGCCTGGTGGTAGGGCAGGATTTTGAGCAATTTATAGGAGGAGATTCCGTCCTTGATTCCATAGTTTTAACAAACCAGCAAGATAGTCTTGGCTATACCTATGACACGGATTCTGCCATAGTGGTACCCCAAAATTTGAAAAATATTCTGGAATCCATTATGACTGAATCGGATGAGAAATCAGAGCAGGAGATAGGATTGGAAATTGATGGGCTGGTTGTAGACCAAACCCGTACCAAAGCCGGTCAGGATTTTTATGATCATTTTTATCGTAATTGGGAGGCTCCACCGGAAGCCTCAAATTATACAATTACGATCCGGGAGATGCCATTCCGTATCAGGATGACTCAGGTAATAATAAAAATTAATGATAACGAAGTTTTTAGGCAAGTTTTACAACCCAGAAATGATTACATTGTTATGCTTGCTGATTATGCCATTGCCAGGTGTCAGCAGTTTCTGTTAAATTATGAAGAAATCTTAAGACAGTTAGGTGGTGATGATCAAAGTGGTACAGGACTTTTTTAATATATTTGTTTAAAACTATTCAATATGAAGATCACGAGAATACTTTTAATCGCAATCCTATTATTAGGATTATCTGGTCTGGTAAAATCCCAGGATATGGTATTTAAATTTACCAATCCTATGTTTGGAGGAGGAGATACATTTATGTATCAGCAACTTATCAGTTCAGCCCAGGCACAAAATACTTTCGAAGATGATGCCGCTGCATTTGATCCGTTTCAATCAGATCCTCTTGCTGATTTTGCGGAAGATCTAAACCGGCAAATTCTTAGTCAGATCTCACGGCAGTTGATCAATGAGCAGTTTGGGGAATTAGGTCTCCAGGAAGGCACATATATCCTGGGTTCTTATCAGATCGATATTTCCAATACTGGTCAGGGATTGAGCCTGGTTATCCTGGACACCTCTACGGGTAATCAGACAAGTATTGTAATCCCCTATTTTTAGTCCAGTATAATGATGTACACATATTTTACAAACTTAAAAACCTGATTAATGGGCAAGAAAATACGATTTATCAAAATCTTTATCATTGCTGTTTCTGCCGGCTATCTTCTGTCAGGATGCGGACCATTTTTCAAGCAACCTGTAAAGACAGAAAGGGCCAGGCTTGGTCCGGAAACGCCACTTAAAAGTGATCTGATGGCTTTACCGCAGGCTCAGGATAAGATTGTTGCCGCAGTTTACAAGTTTTCCGACCAAACAGGTCAGTATAAACCTTCTGAACTCGGTAATAACTGGTCGACAGCAGTCACACAGGGAGCAACGGCTATCCTGCTTCGCGCCCTTGAAGAATCAAACTGGTTTGTGGTGATCGAAAGAGAAAACCTTGCAAACCTTCTCAATGAAAGAAAAATTATCCGTTCCAGCAGGGCACAGTATATGGGTACCAGCGAAGAAAATTCACCATTACTTCCGCCATTGCTGTTTGCCGGGGTTATTCTGGAAGGAGGAATTATCTCTTATGAGGCAAATATTCTCACAGGTGGAGCCGGATTGCGGTATTTTGGTGCCGGTGGATCGGCTCAATACCGCGAAGATCGTGTTAGTATATACCTTAGAGCTGTCTCCACAAGCAACGGTAAAGTCCTTAAAACAGTTTACACAACGAAATCCATCCTCTCTCAGCAGATCGGATTCAATTTTTTCCGTTACGTGAAACTGAATACCCTTATGGAGGCAGAAGTAGGTTTTACCTATAACGAACCCTCGGAAATGGCTGTAACAGAGGCAATAGAAAAGGCCGTGATCAGTCTGGTTTATGAAGGTATAAAGGATGATTTGTGGAAACTAAGCAATCCAGCCGATACCTCTATGATACAATATGTTCAGTACTTCAAGGAAAAGGAAAAAAATTACCAAACTGACGAATTTGGATCCTATTTAAGCGATGAACGCAGAGGATTTATTGGAGCCGGTATCCATGGGGGCATTGAACAGTATAACGGAGACGTCAGGGATGATATGAAATTTACCCCTTATCTCGAATTAAATCTTGATTTTTACTGGCACCCAAACTATTCCGTTAATGTGAATCTGGGACGAGGAACCCTGGAAACAAAAAACTGGTTTGAAACAACTTTTGATTATGCTGAAGTCAACCTGAAATATCTTATTCTGCCTAAAGCGAATGTTTCTCCATTCGTATATGCCGGAGGCGGTATTTTCTATCAGGAAGATTATTCCAATGCAGATCCTCTTTATCCTCAGCCAACACAAAAGATCTTTCCCAAGGTGCAGGGAGGCCTCGGTGTGGAGTTCATGATTATCAAAAACTTTTCGCTAAGTCTCCTGGCTAATTATACATATATTCTTAGTGATAAAATTGATGGCATCGAAGAGGGGAAATATATGGATTATTATTGGGGCGGTTCAGCCGGATTAAAGTATTACTTCGGAAAATCCCCCTATTATTATCAAATGGAAAGAAACAGAAAGAAATAATAAAATTTTGAATGATGAGAAATAAACTTATTAACCACAAGTTCATTTTGCTTATCCTTGCCATGGTTGCATTAGTCTCCTGCGAAAAGGATAAGGTAACCCTGCAGACTTATGGCACCATTACCGGAACGGTTTTGGATGCAAACACCAATGGACCGGTCATTGCAGCAAATATTTCTACCAATCCGCCAAGCTCTGCCGTTTTGACCGATCAGGAAGGCAAATTTCTAATCACGGATGTTCCTGCCGGAAATGTAGTTATTTCTGTTAAAAAGGAGAACTATAACTCAAGCTCTACATCGGTATTGGTGCAGCAAGACCGGACAACAAACGTGACAATACTTCTGGAGGTGACTGAGCCTTCAGCGGGTTCAGGAGTTGTTCTGTCGGACCCTTCACCGGCAAATCAGGCTATTGATATGCCAAGATCGGTTGATTTGCAATGGAAAATGGATAATTCTTCTACCTATGATTCCATCAAATTCGATGTTATGTTGTATGAATCCGATAACCTGGTTGGAAAACTGGTGGCATCCGATATTCGTGATACAACGTACACTGTTGAAGACCTTGATTTTCAGAAAACCTATTACTGGCAGATTATTGCTAAATACGGCACCATTGAACTGAACAGGAGTACAGTATGGTCTTTTTCTACTATCTTGCTTCCTGAATTGCCATACTTTTATGCCAGGGAAATAAATGGGAGTTATGAGATCATCAATTCTGATTCAGTGATAAATGATACAACAGCTCCTTTGGTGCAGCTGACGAATGATCCTGCTCATACCAATTGGCTTCCATTGCTAAACCCTCAGAAAACCCTGGTTTCTTTTATTTCGAACAAATTGGTTAATCCATACATCTATACTGTCAGAAGGGATGGATCGGATGAGGCCAGGGTTTGGGGATTTCCCGTTATCGGTTATCATAACCAGGGAGAGGGATATTGCTGGTCTCCCAGTGGACAGTTTGTTTTATATGGATATTATAATATACTGAAAAAGACAGATATTTATTCCTATAATTCTTTTGATGTTGCGTATGCCCCGGCTGAAAGACATTTTAGACAGTGTGACTGGAATGGACATACTCAGAAGATTGTAGTACAAACTGTTGGAAAAAGTATATATAATGCTGAAATCTACATGATGAACGAAGATGGATCCAACATGACCCTGCTTGTAGATAATGAGCCGGGCCGTACCGATAGCCCTTCTTTGTCAATCGACGGCCAAACCCTGTTGTTTTCCCATGATGCTATGGGATTTGACGATCCGGGTGGGAGACAGCTGGACGCTTGTATTTATTTGATGGATGTGAATGAACCGGGTTCCATGTTAAACATCTCAATCAATAAGCCGGATGGAACCAATGACTTGCAGCCAAGGTATACGCCTAATGGTGCTTTTGTTATTTTTATGAATGAAGATAACACTGGAACCGGCAGAAAAGATATATATGTTATGGACCTGACAGGAGGGAATAGAGTTAAACTCATAGAGGATGCAATTATGCCCTTTATGAATTAGTATTCATACCCTTTGTCTTGTAAATTATGAAAAAGAACTACAACATCCTCCTGGTGGATGACGATCGTTTGGTACGTCAAACAACCCGGGTTTGCCTTGAAAAAATGGGCTACGCTCTTGATATGGCTGAAAACGGGAAAGATGCAGTGGAAAAATGGTCGGAGAAAGAATACGATTTAATTGTGATGGACGTGAGCATGCCGGTGATGAATGGTTTAGAGGCAACAAGGACCATCCGCAGCATTGAAAAAAAGCGAAAGAAAAACAAACCGGTCACCATTATTGCCATGACGTCGGGTGTTACCAGAGAAGAGTGTATTCAATCGGGGATGAACGAATACATTTCCAAACCTCTGCACAAGGATCAGCTTTGCCGGATGCTCAGCTACATGGAAGAAGATCAGGAGGGTTACAGGATTTCTGAATAGTATATTTAACCAGGATTTCCGGTAGGGTTAATCGAGCTTTAATACTGCCAGGAATGCTTGTTGTGGAACTTCTACATTACCCACTTGCCTCATTCTTTTCTTGCCTTTTTTCTGTTTTTCAAGGAGTTTTCTTTTACGGGTTATGTCACCACCATAGCATTTGGCAGTTACATCCTTTCTTAGTGCCTTGATGGTTTCCCTCGCGATCACTTTTACCCCGATGGCTGCCTGTATGGCAACATCGAATTGCTGACGCGGGATCAGTTCCTTCAATTTTACGCACATCCTTCTTCCAAAATCATAGGCATTGTCGCGATGAATTAGAGTTGACAAGGCATCCACAGGCTCACTGTTAAGCAGGATGTCGAGTTTCACGAGATTGGCAGGTTGATATCCCGATTGATGATAATCGAAAGAAGCATAACCTTTGGATATGCTTTTCAGTTTGTCATAGAAATCGAAAACAATTTCTGCAAGTGGCAGTTCAAAGGTCACCTCCACACGGTCGCTGGTAAGATATACCTGGTTTTTCAGGATACCTCGCTTGTCGATGCAAAGTTTCATGATGCTGCCAAGGTATCCTGATTTGGTAATGATTTGAGCGTGAATATAGGGTTCTTCAATGTGTTCGATGTATTTCTGGTCGGGGAGACCAGAAGGATTATGCACTTCTGTTACTTCACCTTTTGGGCTGACAACACGATAGGAAACATTGGGAACGGTGGTGATCACATTCATGTCGAATTCACGGTCAAGCCTTTCCTGGATAATTTCCATATGGAGTAAACCCAGGAAACCGCAGCGAAAACCAAAGCCAAGAGCTGCTGAAGATTCTGGGACAAAGGTGAGGGATGCATCGTTCAATTGTAATTTTTCAATGGAGTTCCTTAACTCTTCATAATCATCGGGATCAATAGGATAAATTCCGGCAAAGACCATGGGTTTAACATCCTGAAAGCCCGCAATGGCTTTGGAACAAGGCCTTTCAACATGAGTAATGGTATCGCCGACTTTAACTTCCCGGGATGATTTGATTCCTGAAATGATATAACCTACATTTCCGGCGCTGAGTACATCTTTTGGTATTTGTTGCAAGCGTAATATTCCTATTTCATCTGCGTGATATTCCTTGCGGGTGGAAACAAATTTTACAAAATCATCTTTCCTGATTTCTCCGTTAAAAATCCTGAAATAAGCAATGATGCCCCGAAATGAATTGAATACGGAATCGAAAATCAAAGCCTGGAGTGGAGCCTGAGGATCTCCTTTTGGGGCGGGGATTTTATGAATAATAGCTTCAAGTATATTGTCAACCCCATAACCCGTTTTGGCGCTGGTCTCAAGGATATCTTCACGATTACATCCGATAAGATCAACAATTTGATCTTTGACGTCCTCCGGCATGGCGCTTTCGGAATCCATTTTATTCAAAACCGGAATAATTTCAAGATCATGTTCTATGGCCTGATAAAGGTTGGAGATGGTTTGCGCCTGTACCCCTTGTGTAGCATCCACTACAAGTAAAGCCCCCTCGCAGGCGGCAATAGCTCTCGAAACTTCGTACGAAAAGTCAACATGTCCGGGAGTATCAAT
>JAHJRE010000133.1 GCA_018831055.1 Bacteroidota bacterium | reverse complement strand
GCATATGCACCTTGAAAATGGATTCTCTTTCTTTCAGGTCAGGAAGCTCTACATGGATCTGCCTGTCGAAACGGCCTGCCCGCATAAGTGCTCTGTCAAGAATATCAGCACGGTTAGTTGCTGCAAGAATGATCACACCGGTATTGCTGGAGAAACCGTCCATTTCAGTAAGCAATTGATTCAGTGTATTTTCTCTCTCATCGTTAGCCCCTGTAATGGGATTTTTGCCCCTGGCACGACCGATAGCATCAATTTCATCGATAAATATTATACAGGGGGCTTTCTCCTTGGCTTGCTTGAAGAGATCCCGAACACGTGATGCTCCAACACCAACAAACATCTCAACAAAATCAGAACCCGATATCGAAAAGAAGGGAACTTTGGCCTCACCGGCCACAGCCTTGGCCAAAAGGGTTTTCCCCGTTCCCGGAGGCCCTACCAGTAAGGCACCCTTTGGAATCTTTCCTCCCAGTTTGGTATATTTAGCAGGAGTTTTCAGGAAATCCACAATCTCCACAACTTCCATCTTGGCCTCTTCCAGGCCGGCTACATCCTTAAAGGTGACAGTCACGTTGTTCGCCCTGTCGAAAAGCTGAGCCTTTGATTTGCCAATGTTGAAAATCTGTCCGCCGGGACCGGCACCTCCCCTGCTCATCATTCGCATGATCAGCAACCAGACTATTACCAAAACACCAATTGGGATCAACCATCCCAGAACCTCCCGACTCCATTCCGTCCTTGTCTCATTTTCGATATATACAGGATCATCTATTCCTTCCTGGGCCTCTTCCAACTCTTTGTGAAAAGTATCCGGTGAGGTAATATTGAAATAAAACTGAGGACCACCTTCTGGTGTATCCTTAGGCAACAGTTCCTCAAATTTAGGATCTGACAGCTTTTCTTCCCTGATATAAACCTCCGCTGTCTTTCCGTTTACCAAAACTATCCTCTCAACATCCTGGTCGATCAACATTTGCCTTAAATCTTTCCAGGTTGTTTTCTTTGCAGACCCTTCCGTATTGAAAAAGTATACCGAAAAGAAAACCAGGGCCAGAATAGCATAGATCCAATAAAAATTGAACCTCCCCCTATTATTCCCTTTAGGTTTATTCTCAGGGATGTTCTGTTGCTCGTTTTTCGTATTTTCCTTTTCTGACATTCTGACTTATTCCCTTCCAAAAGTTATTCAGATTCATATTTCGTTTCAAGATACTCTATTTCAGAGTCTCCCCATAGTTCTTCAAGCTTGTAGAAACTTCTTTTGCTTTCTTCAAAAACGTGAACTACTACATCAACGTAATCTATCAAAATCCATTCCGAATTTTCATACCCTTCAATATGCCAGGGTTTTTGAGCTATTTCGTTTCTTACCGTATCAACAACCGAATCGGCAATGGCTTCCACCTGCGTTTTGGATGTACCGTGACAAATTACGAAATAGTCGCTAATTGAATTGTCATTTAAACCAATATGAATTCGGACTATATCCTTTCCTTTTTTTTCTTCAATACCTTCGATGACTTTTTGCAGTAGGCTTTTTGTTCCCTGGATTTCGTCTTTAATCATTAAATTTCTGTTTAATTCGCATCAAAATTAAATAATTTTGAGCCAACTCCCTAGACTGTGCACAAGTATAAACATTAATTTTATATTATTGTTTAACCTTAATGTCCGATTAACATTAATAATAATATGAATATTCCTGACCTCTCTTGTTTTGCTGAATATATTTTCTATTAAAATGCTATAATTCTCCAGGATGAAAAGTCAACCGGCATACAGAACCATCCGATTCAATACTATCGGATCTACACATGAAGAAGCATCGAGACTTATCGACAAAGGGATTGATGAAGACCATCTGATGATAACGGCATCCTATCAGACCCAAGGGATCGGTCAGGATAACAGCCTTTGGTTCAGCGACAGAGGCAAGAACCTCCTTACCAGTCTGATCATTTATACATCCTTTTTACCGGCTGATGGACAGTTTATGTTGAGTAAGGCTGTTTCTCTGGCCATCCTGGATTTACTAAAGACCCGCCATTTGCCCGGAATGTCTGATATTAAAATAAAATGGCCTAACGATATTTATTGGGGAAGTGAAAAAATCGCCGGCATCCTTATCCGGAACCAGATCCAGGGAAACCATCTATCAAAATCAGTTATAAGCATTGGATTAAATGTTAACCAGGAAGTATTTCCCGGTTGGATACCCAATCCAACATCCATTTTATTGAAAACTGGGATAAAGCAGGATCTTTCCGGCATCGAGGAAGCATTGAAAACCAACTTATACTTGCGCTTTAAACTTTTGCGTGACAACCGGGAAGAAATTCTCAACAACGAATATCTTCATTCATTATACAGGTATAATGTATTAAAACCATATGTATACCAAGGAAATCCGATATTAGCCAGGATAACCGGAATAAATGAGTATGGTCACCTCCTTTTACAGGATACAAACGGGCAACACCTGGAATGTGATTTAAAAGAAATTGTATTTGCGCCTGATGATCAGGAATGATGTTCCTTCACTTTATGCACCATGTGGTTAACAAGGTTTTGAAGCGGCTTTTTTGCCATCATCAGAATCATGGGAGGCATATCTGCGTTCATTTCGAAATGAACCTCCGTGGCATCATCCCCTGAAGGTGCCATTCGGGCAATAAGATCAAAGTCGAATGGGGTTTTCCCGGCCGACTTGATGTGTACTCTGGCATCGCTTTCTGTTTCAGCAATGTGGAGATTCACATCCCCCATGTTCCTTATCGTAAATGAGCAAGACAGCTTATCGGCAATCCAGTTCACCACCTGTTCGGGCATTAGTTTTTCAAAATTCCTGAAATCGCTCAGGAAACTATACATTACCTTTACCGGCTTATTGACAATGATTTTATCGCTTGAGATTTTTACTTGCATACCGGAATTATTTTCCCCATTCGGAAGGATTTTCACGCCATTTCAATAAAGTCTTGTAATCCTCACTCCTGATATAATCGATCTCTATGGCTTTTTGTATAAGGTGATCATAATCGGAAAGAGTAAGAAGCGAACACTTGTGTTCTAAAAAGGCGTTCGTGGCTTTTTGCAGGTTATAGGTAAATATGGCTACCATACCTTTTACGTTGCAGCCTGCCTGCCTTAGTGCATCCACTGCGCTGAGGCTGCTGCCTCCCGTTGATATCAGGTCTTCCAACACTACAACCGATTGCCCGGCCTCTACTCTCCCCTCTATCTGGTTTTCCAGTCCATGCCCCTTCTTGGAAGCACGCACATAGGCGAAGGGAAGATCAAGATCCTGCGCAACCAACACACCCTGTGCTATGCCTCCGGTAGCAACGCCGGCAATCAGATCCACATCACCATACTCACTTTGTATGGCCTTTACAAACTCCTGGCGTATGTACGTCCTTACCCTTGGATATGAAAGAGTTACCCGGTTATCACAATAAATCGGGGATATAATCCCGGATGCCCAGGTAAAAGGATGATCGACATCCAATTTTATTGCTTTAATTTGCAAAAGCAATTCGGCAGTCCGGAATGCAGTTTCTTTGTTGTATATCATGAGACAAATGTATAAGATTTTCATTAAGGATAAATCAATTTGCTTCACGGAAAATATAAACAGGACTTTATGCAGCAGTACCTGCCATCGTGTTCACTACACCTCCCTGAAAAACTTAATGGATGAATTTCAAAGTTTTATCAACAAAAGAAAGACTAAAGACCTCGTGGTGTTCCGAAAAAGAAATGTTGATAAATTGTTTAGAACCTTCATCGATAAATTTCCGTTAGTTAAAGCAGCCGGTGGGCTGGTAGTCAATGAATACAACATGGTTCTGATGATTTACAAGAATGGAACCTGGGATCTTCCCAAAGGCAAAAGG
>JAHJRE010000132.1 GCA_018831055.1 Bacteroidota bacterium | reverse complement strand
ATAATACCTTTGAAATGGATATGCCTGATAGTTATCACAGCACAAGTGATACTTTGATAGGGGTATATCTTGAGGCCTGCCAGGAATTCCTTTTAACAGAGAATTATTTCACGGGATATTCCGGCACGCAAATGGAGCATGCTGCAATTTATGCGCATAACCTTGGGCCATATTACAATGAGATATATAATAATTCTATTGAGAATCTGTCTTGCGGGATAATCGCTGCCGGTGAAAACCGGGATGAAGAAGACAATGATGTTGGTTTATGTATTAAATGCAATGATTTTACGGACTGCCAATATGATGTGTTTGTGACACCTTATGGCGGTATTAACCCGGATAGATTTGGTATTGCTGAAACCCAGGGCCATTTAGGCTCTGCCGCCCCTCAGGGTGTTAATCCCAATACCATGGCTGCCGGAAATACATTTTCTGATCCTGATTTCTCCGATCTGGAATATCAATTTTTCAACAATGCTAACCTGGATATAGTCACTTATTATCATCATTCAAATTTAGCAAGGATTTTTCTTGAACCTGAAGAATACAATAATATTGATCCCAGTCGTGATGATCAAGTTGAATACAGCAAAAGTGTCTCTTGTCCAACTATCTTAAATGAAAACATAAACCTCCTAACAGAATATAACTATATTGAAAGTGAGTCAGTTACTGTTGAATTGTATCAGGATACCCTGGATGTAATTGTTGATGGAGGAAGTACAGATGATTTAAATTTTGAAGTTCAGACCAGCTTTCCAGATGAAGCATTACAGATCAGGCAAGATCTTTTGGATGATTCGCCATATTTGTCAGATACAGTTATGAATTCTGCCATTATTAAAGAGGATGTTTTGCCCAATGCAATGATCAGGGACATTCTTGTGTCCAATCCGCAATCGGCAAAATCAGCAAATGTGTTAAACACCCTTAATTCAAGGTTTGATCCCATGCCTGATTATATGATGGCAGAAATAATGAACGGTTTGAATGTATTTGGTCACAAAGAGGTCCTTGAAAAAAACAAAGGAAAACATATCAATAACAGACAAAAAACATTTTCAAAACTAATCAGGTTTTATAAAAAGGATACCATAAACTCCTGGTCAAATGATAGCCTGATTGGGTTATTTAATAAAGAAAACACGCCTAATTCCCTGTACCGCTCGTCTTTGCACCAATTGAACATGGATGATAGCCTGAGCGCTTGTAATACTTTAGCCAGTATTCCAACCATTTTTACTTTAAATACAGAAGAACAAGATGAATATCAAAGTTTTTCTGATCTATTTAGCATAATTTCTGAATTAAGATATCATGGTTATGTTTTAGATAGCATCCAGGAAAGTACCCTGGAGGATTTATCACAAAACAATAACGACTTCATTGGCATTTATGCAAGAAATATCCTAATAAATCATGGATTAAAAAAATATAATGAGCAAATTTTCTTACCTGATAATTTGAAAAGTTCAACTACATGGGAGCTTCCGGAGGAATCAGGTTTAAAGAACCCTTCAGTTCTAAAGGTATTTCCTAATCCAGGGAAGAATTATTTCATTCTTGAGTATGATATCAGGGAATTTGTCGGAGTTCCTACTGTTAAAATTACTGACATTACAGGAAAGCCTTTTGCCTTCATCCGTTTATCGTACAAGCAGAATCAAATGGTTCAAGCTACTAATGACTGGCCGGCAGGAATATATTTGATACAACTGGCCATCGATAATTCTATTATTGAAAGCTGTAAACTTAGCCTTATAAAATAAAAGGTATGAACAGAATACTATATATATTTATTATTCTTGTATTTAATATGAATGTAGTGATTTCTCAGAGCAAGTGGTTACAATCATATTATGGAAATAAAGATGCTGTAGGGAAATATTTTTCTACATCTTATGATCGTGGCATCTATATCATTGGAAAACATGGAAATGGTTATGTGCCATTTCAATGGTTGATAAAAACTGACATCAATGGTGAAATACTTTGGGAAAAAACCCTTGGGGAACAAAATTCATATATAGGGCTGAATTATATTGATTGCAATAAATCAGGAAGTCTATATTGTGTTGGCAGTACAACATATTATGATGAATATAGTGATCCTTTAATATTGAAGTTAGATTCATGTGGGGAAAAAGAATGGTGCAAAGTGTATTATTCTCCATCGCATTTTGATTATGCATATTATGTGATCGCATTAAATGAAGGGGGGTGTGTAACTACGCTAAGTTATACAGGTATTTCACCAGATGACAGGATCTGCCTTGCAAAATTTTCAGAAGATGGGGATATGTTATGGAAGGAGTGCTATAATAGTATGGATTCTGCTCTGGTTTTCGAGGATTCGCAATCTATAACGCTAACACCTGATAATGGATATCTGATCTCGGCTGTCTGTAAATATGAAGAGCCTAACAACCCGGGACATTATGCGTCCAAACCATATTACATTAAAACTGATTCCAATGGCATTTTTCAATGGGAGCAGGTAGTATTCAAAGATGATACCTTATTTGGAGGTTATGCCTGGCATACCATCCTAAATCCCGATACAAATTGTTATTATTCCTGTATAAGCAGGTACTATTACCAGGAATCAAGGTCTGCGCCTGCATTGGTAAAACTCAGCATTAATGGGGATATACTAGGAATATATGATATAATTAATGGTTTTAAGCATGGTGGTCTGGATAATGCAGAATTCTTAAATGATACTGTTCTTGCAGCTAGCGCGGGATGGGGGAATTCAGAAGAAGATATAATCGGTTATGCTATTCTAATTGACACATTGGGCAACCTGCTTGATACTACCTTTTTATATCAGGACATATACAGCAGCCTATTAAAACTAACATTTGACAAAAAACTGTTATATATGTATAATACTTTTAAAAACAACCAGTTTGACGTTTACTTGCGAAAACTTAATCAGCAATTGGAAGACGACAGTAATTATACATTTCCCTTTAAATACGATACCCTTTGCCCATACCCCATCGCGTCCGACACCATTGTCCAGGACGACTGCAGCCTGATCGTAGGCACAGTTGAATGGCCGCCGATAGAAACAAAGACAAAAACAGAAGATATGCTGGAGGTTTTTCCGAACCCGGCGTATGGAGAAATACATTGTAAATACAGAATACCGAATACAGAATTGACAATTAGCCTGTATGATCTCTGGGGAAGGCTTGTTGAAATGGTAAGAATACCTTCCGGGCAATCGCAGTTCCGCATCGATGTTTCCGATTACCCACCCGGGGTGTATTTTGTGGTACTGAAAGAAGGGAAGGTGGTTTTGGGGAGAAAGAAGGTGGTTGTCTGCGATTAGAGGTGCGGAAGGAAAAGATTTTGGCAATTCTGTATTCTGTATTCTGTATTTACAATAGGATTGGCAATGTGCGATTTGATATTGTCAATGCATTGTAAATAGTAAATTCTCAATTGCATATCCTATTGTACATACAGAATACAGAATTGACAATCCCGGCTTTTTAAAGCATCTCATTTGCCAGATTCGCCAGCTCCGACCGTTCTCCTTTTTCCAGGCGGACGTGGGCGTAGATCTCGTGGTGCTTGATCTTATCGATCAGGTAGGAAAGTCCGTTGCTTTGTGAATCAAGATACGGCGTGTCGATCTGGTAGATATCGCCGGTAAAGATGATCTTGGTGTTTTCCCCGGCGCGGGTGATGATGGTCTTGACTTCATGCGGGGTGAGGTTTTGGGCTTCATCCACGATGAAGCACACGTTGGAAATGCTGCGTCCGCGGATATATGCAAGAGGCGTGATCACCAGCTTTTCCGTGTCCACTGCATCCTGTATCTTCTTATATTCCCTGTCCTTTTCCCCATACTGGTTCTGTATGAACTTGAGGTTATCCCATAGCGGTTCCATGTATGGATTCAGCTTCGATTTGATATCTCCGGGAAGATAACCAATGTCTTTGTTGCTTAAGGGAACGATGGGACGTGCCAGGTAGATCTGTTTGAAGTTCCGTTTTTGTTCCAGCGCACCGGCCAAAGCCAGCAAGGTTTTCCCTGTTCCTGCTATCCCCTGCATGGTGACCAGCTTGACCTTGGGATTCATGATGGCATGCAGGGCGAACACCTGCTCGGCATTGCGGGGCGTGATACGGTAGGCCGCAATTTTTTCAACCCGCTCCACGCGCTCCAGAACCGGGTTGTAAAAGGCAAGCGCCGATGATTTACCGTTCCTGGCAATGAAATAATGATTGGGGATGGGCTTTTCAACCCCGATATCTTTCGCATCACAAAAACCTGTACCGTACAACATGTCAATCACCTCCTTGCTAACCCCTTCAATCAATGACTTTCCTGTGTACAGCGATTCCACATCCTTGATCTTGCCCGTTTCAAAGTCCTCTGCAGGTATGTTCAGCGATTTGGCCTTCAGCCTGAGGTTGATATCTTTGGTGACAAGGGTTACCTTTTTCTCAGGATGCTGCTCACACATCATCAGGGCAGCATTCAGAATGCGGTGATCAGGCTTGTCTTCCCCGAAGATCTTGGTGGCATCCTTGTCGGGCTGCTCATTCATGATCACCTTGAAAAACCCGCCGTTGGGCATGTCAATAGGGATCCAGTTCGTAAGAGAATGATTGCTGGAAAGACGATCCATGATGCGGATGAACTCCCGTGCCTCGAAATTCTTGATGTCGTTGCCCTTTTTGAAATTGTCAAGCTCCTCCAAAACCGTGATGGGAATTGCTACATCGTTGTCTTCAAAACTGTAAATCGCGTTGTGATTGTAAAGTATTACGGAAGTGTCGATCACAAAGATCTTTTGTTGTTTTTTCCGGCGTGGCATACCGATAGTTTTTTAGTGTTGAGTTATAATCTGGTTTAAAGAACTACGCTAAAGTTATGTTTTAAAGTTGAGTTTTATTGCTCACGTTGTATTTACTTTTTAACATAAAATTGTGTACAAATTCTTTTTCTTTTCTTTCCAGGATGGCATGGTATTCCATTACCCGTTATCTGCATGGTTGGAAGCAAATGAGTATCTTTGTCTCAAACACACAGGTTATGCCGGAAAATAAGAAACTCTTCCTTCTCGATGCCATGGCCCTGATTTACAGGGCTTATTTTGCCCTGAACAAGAATCCGCGCATCAGCTCCAAAGGTCAGAACACTTCTGCCATCCTGGGATTTGCCAATTCCCTGTACGATGTTTTGAAAAATGAGAACCCAACCCATATCGGTGTTGCCTTTGATACTTTTGCCCCAACGGTCCGCACGGCAGAGTTTACCGAATACAAGGCTAACCGCGAGGCCATGCCCGAGGATATTGCTTCAGCGCTTCCTTATATTGATAAACTCATACAAGGATTTAACATTCCCATCCTGGCTGTGGATGGTTATGAAGCCGATGATGTGATCGGTACTTTGGCGAAAAAAGCGGAAGCTGCCGGATTCCAGGTTTATATGGTAACGCCGGATAAGGATTTCGGACAATTGGTTTCCGAAAATATTCGTATGTATAAGCCTCCGCGTATGGGAAACAAGGCCGAAATTCTCGGTGTGAAAGAAATCTGTGAGAAATATGGGATTGAGAGACCGGAACAGTTTATCGATATTCTCGGACTATGGGGAGATGCTTCGGATAATATCCCGGGTGTGCCTAATGTTGGTGAAAAAACGGCCATCAAGCTGGTTAAGGAGTTCGGTTCGGTGGAGGAGCTTCTCAGAAATACCGGCCGGCTCAGTGGGAAACTGAAGGAAAACGTTGAACAATATGCTGAACAGGCGCTGATTTCTAAGCAGCTTGCAACCATCATCCTGGATGTGCCTGTGGAATTTGATGAAAAAAGCCTGAAAAGAAAAGATCCGGATGCAAAAGCGTTAAAGGCATTATTTGAGGAATTGGAATTCAGGACATTTGCGTCACGGCTTTTTACCGATCTGCGTATTGAAGCAGAGTCCAGGGCTGGCCAGGCCGACCTTTTCAGTGACCTTTCCCCGGAAGAATCGGGTTTGGAGAGCTCCTTTACCGGTATCCGCGACACAAAACACCGTTACATCCTGGTAGAAAAACCGGAAGAAAGACAGACATTGCTCGGCGAACTGAAATATTCCGGTGGTTTTTGTTTTGACACTGAAAGCACCGGACTGGATGTTTACCGGGCCGAACTCGTAGGTATTTCTTTTTGCATGCAGCCCGGAACGGCATATTTTCTCATACTTCCGGAAGAAAAGGATGAAGTCCTGCGCATCCTGGAGGAATATAAACCACTCTTTGAAGACTCCGAAATAGAAAAAACAGGTCAGAATCTGAAATATGATATTTCCCTGTTAAAACAATACGGTGTGGAAACCCGTGGATTTCTGTTTGATACCATGCTGGCCCATTATCTGATCGAGCCCGACCTGCGTCATAATATGAATTTCATGGCTGAGACTTATTTGGGTTACCGGCCAGTGCCTATTGAAGAGCTGATCGGGAAAAAGGGAAAGGGGCAATCATCGATGCGGGAGGTGGAGCGATCTCTTCTTCGCGATTACGCCTGCGAAGATGCCGATATCACCCTCCAGCTCAGAAATGTGTTCGAGCCTATGCTGCAAACCTCGGGCGCCATGAAATTATTCCGCGAGGTAGAAGTTCCATTGATTCCTGTGCTTGCTGATATGGAAGCAGAAGGAGTGAGGCTGGATACCGCTGCACTGAATGAATTTTCAGGCGAACTGCAGAAAGAGATCGAAGCCACTGAATACCAGATCTATGAACTTGCAGGCTCCTCCTTTAACATTTCTTCTCCCAAACAGCTCGGAGAGATTCTCTTCGACCGGCTCAACATTGCAGATAATCCCAAAAAGACGAAAACCAAGCAATATTCCACCGGGGAGGAAATCCTGTCGAAGCTTGTGACCCGTCATCCCATTGTTCAGCTTATTCTCGATTACCGTTCGCTGACCAAACTGAAATCTACGTATGTTGACACCCTTCCTTCTATGACCGATGAAAACGGGCGTATTCATACCTCTTTTAACCAGGCTGTTGCCGCTACAGGAAGGCTGAGTTCGAACAACCCGAACCTCCAGAATATTCCTATCCGCACAGAGAAAGGAAGGGAGATCCGTAAGGCTTTTGTTCCCCGTGATGAGAATCATGTTTTGCTGGCCGCCGACTATTCTCAGATTGAGTTGCGCATCATCGCTGAGTTGAGTGGCGACACAGCGATGATGGAGACTTTTCAAAGGGGGGAGGATATCCATACGGCCACTGCAGCTCGTGTATATGGGGTGTCGCTGAGTGAGGTAACCCAGGAAATGCGCAGAAATGCAAAAACGGTGAATTTCGGGATCGTTTACGGTATCTCTGCATTTGGTTTGTCGGAAAGACTGGCTATTCCAAGGAGGGAAGCCGGAGACATCATCGATCAGTACTTCCGGAAATATCCGGGTATAAAGAATTATATGAACGATACCATCGCTTTTGCCAGGGAAAACGGTTATGTCAGCACCATCCTGGGACGAAGAAGATACCTCCGTGATATAAACTCAAACAATGCGACCGTGCGGGGATTTGCCGAAAGGAACGCTATCAATGCCCCTATCCAGGGATCTTCAGCCGATATGATTAAAATTGCTATGATCCGCATCCATCAGGCTATACAGGATGAAAAGCTGCAGGCCAGGATGATTTTACAGGTTCATGACGAACTTGTTTTTGACACTCCCCTCGGCGAAGTGGAACGGGTAACCGAACTGACAGAAAGGCTCATGAAAACTGCCATTCCCATGAAAGTCCCTGTGGAAGTGGAAATCAATACGGGAAGGAATTGGCTGGAGGCGCATTGAATAGTGGACTGGGGACTGGGATGCTGGGATACTGGGGGACTGGGGGACTGGGATGCTGGGATGCTGGGATGCTGGGATGCTGGGATGCTGGGATGCTGGGATGCTGGGATACTGGGATGCTGGGATACTGGGATGCTGGGATACTGGGATACTGGGGGACTGGATGTTGGAAATGAAATTTATAACTATCCCTATCTCTCAGCT
>JAHJRE010000131.1 GCA_018831055.1 Bacteroidota bacterium | reverse complement strand
TCTTTATTTCGACGATCTGAGCTTAGGTCTGACCGCTGGTGCCGATAACGATCAGTTCTACCGCTGGGAAGAAAATTACAGTTATGGCGGGTATATTGGAAACTGGGTGGATATTCTGAATGGAGAAGATGGCTCCGGTAGTAATCCATTATTAGATGAGGAAGTATTCCAGGCTGCCAAGGGTTATGCTGTTTATTACAAAACGGCAAGTCCTACCCTCTCCTTGTCGGGCTCTGTGTATACAACCGACCAGACCTTCACCATGAAAAAAACCACAGGAAGCACCGCTGAAGGCTGGAACCTGGTGGGTAATCCTTTCACATCCACTCTGGCCGCTAACTCCAATGCCGATGCTACCAACCTGATATCTACCAACTCATCTAACCTGGATGTGACGTATGGCGGTTTGTACCTCTGGAATGAGCAGGCAAGCTATACAGGAAACCGTAATGATTACATAACCATAAGTAACTCAGATGCTGCAAAGTACGTCGCCCCAGGACAAGGTTTTATGGTCTGCACCAATGCTAACAATAACACGTTCACCTTTGATACGGACCACCGCAAACACGGCACTGTCACATTTTACAAGGGCGATGATATGGTACCAAGATATTATCTTGCGGTTAACGGTCCGGGCAACGATTATAATGACATACTCATTGCCTTTATCAATGGAACAAGCACAGGCCTGGATCATACCTATGATGCGGGAAAGCTGAAAGGTAATCCACATATTGCTCTGTATTCTTTCCTGGTAGATGATAACGGAAAGGAATTCATACACCAGGCCCTGCCCGGTTTTACTGAAGACTATACCATCCGCCTTGGTCTGGATGCCAACCTAACCGGTGAATATGTTTTCTCAACAGAAAGCATGGAAAACATTCCGGATCAGATTGCCGTCATCCTGGAAGATACGGAGCTTGGAATCTATACAGATATGAGGTCAACCGGTAATTATGTGTTCACTGTGCCATTTGAGGGCAGCATAACCGACCGCTTCTACCTCCACTTCAAAAACACCACCGGAATATCTGAACCTGCGCTTCTATCCGGCGTTCAGGCATACAGTGCCGGTAAGGTACTCTACATCCAAAACCCCGAAGCTTATACAGGCACGGTGAAAATCACCGACCTTGCCGGCAGGGAAATGATGAACTTCAGCCTGAACGGAGATGTTAGCCAGAAGCATGAAGTAAGCGGGCTGTCAGGGATTTATATCGTTAATATTAAAACGAATAGGGGAAGTTATAATAGTAAAGTTTTGATTAAGTAGGTAGTAACCACAATAGGCACAATAGAGCACAATAGTTGTTTGTCTTTGTCTTTTGTGCCTATTTTACAAAAACTTACAACAGTATAACAATATAACAATATAATTATGAAGAAATCAATATCAATCCTCATCCTCCTGATCTTTATCGGATTGTCAACTAATCAAATATTTGCTTCTTCGCCTCCGCCTCCACCGCCGGGGCATGGGTCTTCCGGGAATGTGCCCGGGGGAGGTGCTCCCATTGGCAGCGGACTGGCAGTACTGCTGGGTCTTGGAGCCGCTTACGGAGGGTTTCGCTTTTATAAGCAGTGGAAGAGGGAGCTGGATGAGTGAAAGCTGACTAAAAATAACAGGCACAACCTTTCCTGATGAAAATCGGGAATAGGATACAACAGGGATTGCACTTGTGTATATTGTGCATTGTCATATTGAATAACAATATGAAGAAATTAATACTTATAACCGTTTTCTTTGTTACAGACGTTTTAGCAGCGGTTATTGGCAACGAATAAAATAGAAAAGCATCACCGGAATTTAGGGTGATGTTTTTTTTAATACCAGATCTTAAACCCTAACAGCCATGAAAAAAGCCAAAATCATTCTGATTTCTGTTTTCCTTATCCGGTTTTCAATGCTAACCCTGGCCCAGGAGGCGGCGCTTGATTTCGATGGTATCAATGATAATGCAACCGCTTCTAACGTAATGACCAACACGAATAATTTCACCTTAGAAGCATGGGTTAAACCCAATTCCGCCGGTGGTTATAAATGGGTGGTCTGTTTTGAAACTTCGATGATTACTTTAGGGATAGCAGACCCAACCAACACTTTAACCTATGTTATCAATGGCAGTTCGGCTCAGGCAACCGGCGTCTTCATTCCAAATGATGAATGGGCACATATTGCCCTGGTCAGAAGGAGTGGTACCTATGAGCTTTATAAAAACGGAGTTGCACAAACTACAGTACAAAAGGGGTCACCCTCGAGCAATAATGGATTGCTTAATATCAGCCGGTCTGCCGGTGAGACATGGACAGGCGGTGTTGATGAAGTGAGGATTTGGTCCATAGCCCGAACAGCACAGCAAATCCTGGATAATTATAATACCGGACTGGCGGGTACTGAATCCGGATTAGAAGCATATTATAAGTTTAATGAAGGAACACCGGGCGGAGACAATACAGGAATAAGCCAGTTGACTGATGCCTCCGGAAACGGTAAAAATGCCACCCTTAACAACTTCGCTTTAACAGGGAGTACTTCAAACTATATCATGGGTCCTTTCCAAAAATATTCAGGAGGCGATGGTACTTCAGGAAACCCATATCAAATATCCTGCCTGGATGATCTGTCTGAATTAACGCAAACCGAAGATGACTGGAATCTATATTTTATTCAAACATCTGATATTGATGCAACGCAAACACAGTATTGGGATGATTCGGATGACAATTCGGACGGTGACAAATACAACGATCCGAATGATGCGACATCCTCCGGGGATAATGAAGGATTTCTTCCCATTTGCCACTTAAATGCACAACCTTATTTCTACGGACAATATGATGGTGATGGTTATATTATCAGTAACTTATATATTTATCGTCCGGATGAATGGTATAACGGTCTTTTTGGACTTTGTATGAGTTCACATGAAATTAAAGACCTGGGATTGGTAAACGTTGATATCACCGGACAAGGTGAAACAGGAGCATTAGCGGGAAGGTTAAAAACACACACAACAAATTGTTATACAACCGGCTCAGTCACAGGTGATAATTCTGCTTCCAAGGTGGGAGGATTTGCAGGACAATTTGAAAATAATACAATAGAATTTTGCTATAGTACAGTTAATGTCAGTGCTTCTGGCTGTACCCAAATCGGAGGGTTTGTAGGCTGTATCAACGGATATTATTATGGAAATTATCCTGTCCTGGAGAATTGCTATGCCAGGGGAAGTGTGGCAGGAGGAAGTTCAGTTGGGGGCTTTTCTGGTGATAACTGGCAGTCAGAAGGTACCCTGACAGTTACAAATTGCTATTCTACAGGAGCAGTCTCAGGAAGTACTACCGGTGGTTTTATTGGTAATTCCTCAGGATCATCTACGATAACCAGTTGTTACTGGAACACGGAAACATCCGGACAGGCATCCAGTTCCGGTGGTACAGGAAAGACCACGGCAGAAATGAAAAATCAAAGTACCTATGTTGGTTGGGATTTTTCTACACCCGTCTGGGTTTTAAACAGTAGCGTAAACGATGCTTACCCGTTCTTAAACTGGCAGGACTACCCTCCAACAGTTACGACCGTGTCGATAACAACTATAACCAGCAATTCTGCAACATGCACAGGAAATATTTCATCATTGGGATCCCCCTCCCCCACTCAGCACGGTGTATGCTGGAATACTACCGGCTCTCCCACCATTTCTGATAGTAAAACCGAAGAAGGTGCTGCAAGCGCCACCGGTACATTCACTTCTTCCATCACAGGACTCTCCGGCAGCACCGTATATCACGCAAGAGCTTATGCCACCAACAGTACCGGAACATCGTACGGAAATCAGATATCATTTTCAACAGGTAGCGGGGAGACATTTGTTGAAATAGGAACAGGTACCAGTACTTCCAGCTATTATCCGATTTATGCCGAAGGCTGCTACAGTTGGTCAAGATGCCTCTACCTGGCAGAAGATATCGGTTTGTCTGATGGTGCCTATGTTTATAAAATTGCTTACTCCGTAAGTTCGGGTACCCATACAAAAACCAATCAAAACATTTATTTCAAGCATACCGATGATGATAGTTTTGCCAGCGCTGATTACGAAGATCCTTCAGGAGCAGGTTACACGCAAACATATACAGGATCAGCCAGTTATTCACCAGGCTGGTCGGAAATCGAACTGGATGATGCCTGGATCTACAACGGAACACAAAACATGCTGGTAAACTACGAACACAGACAGGGAACCTATAATCCCAGCGGAACGGTCTCTTTTAACTATACGGATACTGAAAATACCAGGACAGTCCATAACTATGTGTACAACGGTCCATTTCCAGGCGGCACTGGATATTCCAGGACCAAAATACCCAACATCCGGATATTCTTCAGTCTTCTGGAAGCCATGACATACAATTCATCAACCACGGAAACGGCTTCAACCGATATTGTTTACCCCGGCAGCGAAAATATGGCCATTATCCGACTGAATGTTGTTACAGATGGCACGTATCCTTCTATTAATGCAACCAGTATTACCTTCAACACAACAGGATGCACCAGTGCATCCGATCTAAGCAATGCCAGGGTTTTTTATACTGAAAGCACAACTTATTCTACAGCAACGCAGTTCGGGAGCACGGTTTCCAATCCCGATGGAAGCTTTAGCGTGACAGGTACCCAGGCACTCGTGCCGGGCAACAACTACTTCTGGCTTGCCTATGATATTGCCTCAGGAGCCACTGCAGGCAATGTAGTGGATGCCCAATGTACTTCCGTAACCGTTGATGGGTCAGCCTATGCACCTACAGTTACGGCCCCTTCAGGAAGCAGGACCATCACAGCCAATCCTCTTGAATTAACGGCAACAGCCGGCACAACATCCGGTGCTTACTCCACCCTGAAAGCCGCCTTTGACAAAATCCATGATGGTACCCACCAGGGAGTAATCACCATTTCCATAGTAGATAATTTGGTTGAAACGGAAACAGCAGAATTGCGGTATTCGGGCTATTCATCTTCAAGTTATACTTCTGTAAGTATTCAGCCCTCCGGAGGAGCTGCCAGAAGCATTTCCTGCGACTTAGATGATGAACTGATTTATTTATATGGCGCCGACAATGTAACCATTGATGGTTTGAATACGGAAGGAAATTCATTGACCATTGAAAATGCCAATACGGGTACTTCTGCAACATGTCTGTACCTTTATTCAAGTGCCGATAACAATACCATTACCAATTGCACCCTGAAAGGATCCACAACAAATACTTCCTCAGGAATCATTCGTATCAGAACCGGAGGAAACAATAATGAAATTTCGGGCTGTATTATTGGCCCTTCAGGTTCCAATTTACCTGTTAACCATATCATGGTTGACGGTGAATCGGTAACCAATCCATCATCGGTTACCATCAATAACAATGAATTTTATGATCATTTCAATGCTTCCAGCTTTACAAGGTCAATTTATTGCAGAGAAGCCGATGAAGTGACCATCACCAACAACCATTTTTATCAGACAGCAGCCAGGACTTTTTCATCTTCCAATTCTTATTGTGAGATTTATATAATTTCAGGATACGATGGACATACCATAACAGGAAACTATCTGGGTGGCAGCAGCAGCAGTTGCGGAGGTTCTGCCATGGATATAACCAATCCCAGTTCTATGATGATGATCACATGTTATGGGATGAATGACTCTGAAACAATCAACATCTCTAACAATACAGTTGCAAACATTGATATGGAGTCTACCTCAGCGGCCTCTTTTGCAGGTATAATGTTTGCCTCCGGCATCTTTCAGATTGATGACAACCTGATCGGATCTATGAGTACTTCAAGTATCAGTGTAACATCCACAAATACAAGCTATTTACCACTCTACGGTATTGGTATGTCCATTGCCAGTGGTGGCACCATCAGTTCCTGCAGCAGCAATGAAATGGGCGGGATCAGTTTGACATCCCCTCTTCCTTCATTCAGGGGGATTTTTGTCGGGCAAACATCATCTTCGGATGCTGTTTCCATAAATAATATGCAAAATAATACCATTGGAGGAACCAATGCAAATTCCATAACCATTTATGACAATGCTTCATCCAATGCAAGAATTTCCTACGGCATCTATATCTATCCTGCTACATCCACCATCGGAGGAAGTAAAAATATTCAATACAATACGATACAAAACATTGGACTTACCGGTGATGATGATCTGGCTTTTACGGGGATGTATCTGAAAGGGATGATATCTGATCAAAACATCATTCGCGGTATAACATCAGCAACCTATGGGGATATAACAGGAATTGAAACGACAGGTAACATAACCGGAAACACGATCTACGATTTGTATAACACCAACACTACCCATAATGATAATATGTATATTTATGGCATAAAGAACAGAAACGGAAGCCAGCAAATCAGCCACAACAAAATTTATGCACTAAAAGCAGATCAAACAGTCTATAATTCCGTATTGCGTGGAGTTTATATAGAAATATCATCTGATGCTGATGTATTCAACAATGAAATAACTCTCGGTCTGCAGTCGGATGGATCGAATTTCGGCACAGATCAATTTTTCACCGGGATATACATATATAATGGAAGCAATGTATATAACAATACAGTATGCATTGGAGGAGAAAGGACAAACGGATTTTCATATAATTACTGTATATACAGGTATGCTGAAAACTCAAGCTATCCTCTTGATCTCAGGAACAATATCCTGGTAAATGAAAGAACCACATCAAATCCTGAATTCAGGAATTGTGTTTATTTTTCAAATGCAGGTACTTCTTATCTTACAATTAACTACAATGATTACTGGGCGCCCACGGGAAATATTGGTTACGACGGATCATCTTCTTACAGCACCTTAAGTGGCTGGCAGGGAGCCACGGGACAGGATGCCGCCAGCATCAATGCTGATCCTTTATTCACTAACGAAAGCACTTTGAGTTTCACCCTGCAGACCACAAGTCCCGCCATTGGAGCTGCAACATCCATAGAGGGGATCACCGATGACATTGCAGGCATCACCAGGCCCTCCCCTGCGGGTACGAATCCTGATATCGGAGCCCATGAAAGCCTGTATGGTAAAGTATCGTGGACAGGAAGCACAAGCAATGCCTGGTCGGAGGCCGGTAACTGGTCACCCGCGGTAGCACCCTCCGGCGAATACTTTAACACGATCATCCAGGATGCAGGCAATGATCCCATAATAACCCAGCTTCCTGCAAGTCCGGCTATCTGCTATCATATGGATATTGAGTCCGATGCATCGCTGACCATAGCCTCCGGAGCAGCCCTCACCGTAAACGGTAATCTTTCCGTAGCCGATTCAAAAGGAGCAGCCTCACTTACCTTGCAAAGTGATGCTGATGGAACAGGTTCCGTCATTGTAGAGGGAACATCTACAGGAAATATGGCTGCCGAACGCTATGCCGACACTTACGATCCCGAAGGCAAATGGCATTATGTATCTTCTCCGGTGGCAGGACAGTCGCTGAACACCACATGGATGACCGCCAACAACATCGATTTTACCGATCCTGCCTGGCAATTCTTCCGGTGGGATGAGGATACGGACTATTGGATCTATTTTGATTATTCAGGAACTGCGCCGGAAGATTTCGGAGACGATACCTTTGTGGAAGCCCGCGGGTACTGCCTGAGCAATACTGCCAGCGACGACCTGGATTTCAGCGGTACAATACGTACGAATGATGTTACCTATGCCGCTTCATGCACCGCCGGTAAAGGCAATGGATTCAATCTTACAGGAAATCCCTTCCCATCCTGCATCGCTATCACATCCGATGCCGGTGCAAATAACTTCCTGAATGATAATGCCGCTATCCTGGATGACAATTATGAAGCAGTGTATATCTGGGATGAACAAAGTAGCTACAACGGAAGCCGAAACGATTATAAGGTTATCTGCAATACAGGATTTTCAGGTGAAGGCAGTAGTTCAACGATCAATCAGGATTATGTGCAGCCTGGGCAGGCTTTTATGGTTAAAGTCTTTGAGGCAGGTAACATCCTGTTTGACAAGGATATCAGGGCACACGCTGATGTTGATTTCTTTAAAAACCAGGAATCCTGGCCCGGTGTCGAATTGATAGTAAAAGGCGTGGAACTGTATAATACCACCGTGATAGCTTTCCATGAAAACATGAGCACCGGACTGGATCCATCTTTCGATGCAGCGAAAATGAAAGGAAACCCGGATATTTCCCTTTATACAAGGCTAATGGATGATAACGGGACAGACTTTGCCGTCCAGGCACTACCGTTTTCCAGTGTGCAAGATCTTGAAGTTACTGTCGGATTGGATATTTCCATAGGTGGAAACTACGAGTTTTCAGCAAGCTACGCCATGATGGAAAACATGGAAATCATCCTGGAAGACCGTGAACTGAATCTGTTTACCGATCTGAAATCCAATAGCTATATCGCCCCGGTCAGTCATAGCGGAATAGGGAGATTCTTTCTTCATTTTAAAAACACAACCGGAGTTGCCGAGCCGGTGATTCTAAAGGGCGTTCAGGCATACAGTACCGGGGAGGTGCTATATATCCAAAATCCTGCAGGCTATACAGGAATCGTAAAGATCATTGATATTTCCGGAAGGGAGCTACATAAATTCAACCTCAATGGAGATGCCAGCCAGACTCAAGGGGTGAAGGGGCTTTCGGGGATGTATATTGTTAATATTACAACGAATGGGGGGAGTTATAATAATAAAGTTTTGATTAAGTAGATAGTAACCACAATAGGCACAATAAGTTATGGCTCGGCTACGCTCGCCACAGGTCGGTTTGGCTACGCTCGCCAAGGCTTGGCTACGCTCAAATTTTTACAAATTGTCGAATGAGTTTTAGTAAGATTCTGAATCCCGGATTTAATTCTTTTACATAAAAACATAAGGAAATTTGCTAACTTTGTTAAGTGGAAAGAACTGGCTTCATAGAAATCAAAATAACAGGTTCAAAAGGGAACCTTGATCTGACACCTGATAATTATGATATCCGGGAAATTACTTCTTTTCTCGAAAACGCTGAAAATTTATTATTTCCGGGTGAAAAAAGGGAAAGGCCTATAATTAGTTATAGGATTGAAGAAGGATCTGTAAAACATATTCTAAAGACATCTATTCAATATATTATTGGATTTAATGCTGTTATCGGACAAATAAATCTGGACCGGAATATTGATTTTCTTGATCTTCCCACTGCAAAGGCTTTTGAAAACATTCAAGATATTGCTTCAAAAAAAAACTATTCTTTCAGTATAAAAACCTCGGTTGAAAATTCAAATGAAGTATATATCGACAGAACCACCAGATTTTATCGAACGGAAGCAATTTGGGCTGATGCAGAGTTTTACTTTTACGGAAAAGTGACAAATGCCGGTGGAAAGGATAAAGCAAACATTCACATTTTTACAGAAGAATTGGGTACAGTTCGAATACACACACCCATAAGTTTCCTTGAACAGTATAGTGATAATATGCTATATAAGATTTTTGGGATTCGGGCCACAGGCAAGCAACATTCTGAAACCGGTGAAATTGATACTTCTTCTCTAAAATTCGTAGAATTGCTTGACTATCAACCTATATACGATGAAAAGTATTTAAAAAGCCTGAGAGATAAAGCCAAAAAAAACTGGTTGGGTAATATTGACCCTGATAAATGGTTAAAAGAAGTAAGAGGAGGATATGAAGCTTAGTTCTGCATTACTTGATACAAGTTTTTTTCTCCGATTTCTAAATGAAAACGATCCCTTATTTAATAATGCTGACGGTTATTTTCGATATTTCATTCAGTCGGAAATCACCATGATGATTTCCACTATCAGTATTGCAGAATATTGCGTCGGTGGTAATATAAACGAATTACCGCTTAAAAACCTTCAAATATTACCATTCAATCTTGATCATGCAAAAAGAACAGGAGAATTTGCGCGACATATTTTCCAAAACAAGGGCAGGGTGAAACTAACCGAAAGGAATATAATCCCTAATGACACAAAATTGTTTGCACAAGCAGATATTGAGGAATCAATAGAGTTTTACCTATCATCTGACATTGAAAGTTACAAGATTTTTAATCTTTTAAAATCGGAGAATAGTATATCTCCAAAATTTAACTTTATTGACATGAATATGCCTCACCATGAAAGATTTGGACTTCTTCCCTTATAATATTAAATAATCCGAGACCCGGTTCGAGCATAGTCGAGACCCGGTTCGAGCGTAGCCGAGACCCGCTTCGAGCGTAGTCGAGACCCGGTTCGAGCATAGTCGAGCCCCCTCTTCACTCCTCCTCAATCAAAATCCAAATCACCCCCGTATGCTGTAATCCATCAGGGTTCCGATAACAAATGGTGTACTTGCGGTTTTTAGCAATCTCATAGCCAAACTCGCAGGGTTCCCAATCGCGGTGATCTCCGTATTTTATCTTCAGGGCATAACCTATATCGTAATAGCCCGGTTCAATATCGGCATAGGAGGTTATTCTTTTACCTGTGAGATTTACGCTGCTTACCGGATAAAAATTGTCGGGATGGGAGCTTCCTATGGCCAAAATAACAGATGCCGTATCCTGATTGTCGTAACGAAATTGCGGAGTTTGCTCTTTCTTACAGGATGTAAGCAAAACAACCAAAAATACCAATAAGGATATCGCTTTCATAAATAATGATTTGCGTATTGCTTTGATTATCTCGTTTGTGTTTAAAACGAATATCCAATTGATAATCCGAAACGTACATTCGTGAAGCCAAAGTCTGCATTGGCTTTCTTGCTGCCCTGCGGATTTATTTTTACACTATAGTCGTATCCAAAACGATCAATAACCTCGTTAATATAGTCTGACAGATCATCCAGAAATTCTCCGGTGACATTGCCATCAAACTGATAATTGAAAAAATACCGTGAATAGCGTGGACCGAGGAATATAAAATCAATATGGAAACGCTTGCAGATAACAAGTTGATAACCAATCTGAAAGCCGATTCCTGCTTCATCAAGAGTGGTATTGGATTCAATATATTCGGCACTTCCACCGGTTGGCAGATACTCAATTTTTGACCGTGATTGGAAATGCGTGTACCGCAAATATGGTTCCACATAAAAGCCATCAAGAATGGAAGGATCACAGGTTTTAATATAATATCTCAGGGTCGGGGTTATAGAAAAGCCGGTAATCCCTCCCATATCAATGTTTATTTTATAATTCTCTGCTTTTAATACTTTGGGTTCTCTTCCTGAAAATTTATAACTTAACCCCAGGGTAGTGCTTAAACGCGGCCTGATGCTGCGCTCATAAATTAATGAGACATTCCTGAAGGCAATTGCAAGAGTATTTAACTTAACAACATTTTTTCGGGTTACGGTTATTTTGCTTTTATTAGCTTTGGTATTAATTTGCCCGGCATCCTGGGAAAAGGACGGTATTGACCCAATAATGACAACAAGAAGAAGTATTGCTTTTTTCATGATTCGGGTTATTTGGGTTACAAGATAATAAAAACAACCGAAGAAAATTGAAATACATTGGAAGAATTTGAACGTGTTGCAGGCAGCAGGTCTCAGGTTTCAGGAAACGTTAGCCTGATACCTGAAACTTGCAACCTGTAACGGTTACATAATAACTATTGATTTGAAACCCCATTACGATATAACTGTTATTGGCGCCGGCCCCGCCGGCCTGGCCTGTGCTATTTCTCTTTCAGGAAAGGGATATAAAATCGCTGTCTTTGAAAGGGATCATCATCCCGGTGCTAAGGTATGCGGCGATGCCATCAGTCCGGATGCCCTTGGCCAGTTGAAGAAGATACACCCGGGGCTTTATGATGCGGTGCTTGATTCTGCCGGGAAGCATCCGTGCGAGGGACTACGGCTTTTTTCTCCTTCAGGAAAAAACCTTGATCTCTATTTCGGTGATGAAGGAAAATCAACTTTTGGGTTTACGCTTCCCCGAAGCATTTTTGATAACATTTTATTTCGTTTTGCAGATAGTTGTCCGGATATAGAGATCTTCAGCAACACAAGCATTCAGCGTTGTGTTCCCGTAAATAACAACATTATTCTTGAATCAGGGGATATGTCGTTTTCTGCTGCATTTGTCGTGGGAGCTGACGGCGCTAACAGTATCCTGCACCCTTTACTGAAATCAAAAAGGAATAACTCACTGGTGAGTATGGGTATCCGGACTTATGCAGAAAATGTTTCGGTTTCCGGCCCCGGAAACCTGATAGAATTGCATTACCTGAAAGAAATTGTCCCGGGGTATTTCTGGATATTTCCTTTGAATAATAACCGCTTCAACGTTGGCATGGGAATACCGGCTCAACTCATTATAAAGAGGAGAATCAATCTGAACAAGTTATTTCTTTCCATTATCCGGGATCATCCCGTCATAAGCCAGAGATTCAGTCAGGCCGGCATCCCGGATAACCCGGGCTCATCCATCATTCCCATGGGAAGGTCGGTGAAGAAGTTCTCCGGAGAACGATTTCTTATAGCGGGAGATGCTGCCGGGTTGGTTGATCCGCTTTCGGGTGAGGGTATCGGTAACGCCCTCAGGAGCGGAAGACTTGCAGCCCGGCATATCCAGGAAGCATTTGAAATGAAAAGGTACGATGCAGACTTCAATATGCGTTACGACGAGAATATTAAAAAGGCATTGTTCACCGAGTTCAGAATCAATCGTTTCATCAGCCATTTAAGCGGATCGCCCTGGTTTGTGGAGCAGGTGATACGGATGGGCAGGATAAATCCATGGTTCAGGGGACTGTTAAAGAAATCCCTGATGAGTCCTTCATCGAGAAGGGTATTCATTACGCAGAATGCTAAAAATAGTAAATAACTTTCTATTCCTATTAATTGTTATGGTCGGGATGAATTCGACTAATGGATTCCGAAGGCGCAAGCGCCTTCTCTCAGAGATTGAGGGATCCCGATGCGCTTCGCAAAAAAGGCCCCGCTCACCAACGGGGCCCTACTGTTAAGCTTAGCTTTCCTGCTTTTCCGGCTTGCGCCGGATATATATAAAGAACGAATTTTAAGAGTAGTATTTAAGAAAATGAGTCTGATGCTTATTTAACCTGCATCTTATGTGTGATCTGTTCATCATTAGCCCGTACGGTATAGAAATAAGTTCCTGCCGGCAGAGCGGATATATCAAGGGTAATGTTATGGACACCGGCAGAAAGATTTCCTTTGTTAACCGAAAGGACTTTCTGTCCGGTTACGTTGAACACTTCCATGTCAACATTGGCCGAATTCAGCAGGTGAATAGAAATGCTTGTATATGTACTTGCCGGATTCGGGAAATTTTGTCCTGCAAGATCAAGGTATTCCGGTTTGTTGATTTCTCCTGTGCCAACACCCAGTTCCGATTTTGCAACCTTGATATAGGGAGTACGATTATCACCATAAGGATCAAGATCGCCTTGAACGGAACCGCCCGGTTCACTGTCTTCCTGGTAAATAATATGAATATAATCATCGCTGGTAGGCGACATTACCGGATGAACGCATTCTGAAAAGACGTGCATAATATCGGCGGTCAGGTCGTAAATCTCCGGTTGCCATGTTTCACCGTTATCGTATGAGACTCTCAGATTAAGGTGCTTGTAATTCTGATCGTCTGTCTGAAATGTTTCAGCAACAGAAGAATACAGCACATAAATATTATCGGATTCATCGATAGTGATCTGTGGCATGCTGGAAACGCCAGTTCTGTAATTACCCAGAGATTCAACGGTACCGATAACATCCCAAACGCCGTTTCCATTGATGTCAAGCGTCCAACCGATGAGGTTCACGTCTTCGATAAGATTTTCCGGTTTCATGGTATTCAGGGGCTCGCTGCTTTCGAAAGGAGGCATGCCTTCTTTCCAATAGCCGAGGCCGTCAATAAAAGGAAATCCTGAATAAGTATCACCAATTTCAAAATGACCTACACGGGTCAGCCCGAATACTACATGTACATCACCATAATTGTCGATGGCGCAGGCTACTGCACCGTCGGTGGTATAGAAAGTATCTGTTACGGTCACATCCCAGTCGAAGAATGGATAAGGATGTTCCCAGATAATGGTTTTTTCCCAATCTTCTCCGTTATTGGTTGATTTCAGAAGATAAAGGTCGTGCCACTTGCTGGCCATCAGGAAAGCAAGGGTTTCTCCCCTGGGTTCTGCAATGGCATAATAATCACCTCCGTATGCAATATAATAGTCTATGTTTGTTTCGGGAGGCTGGACATTATTAATATCCCAGGTCACACCACCGTCAAGCGAACGATTGTAAAGCAACGCACCGTCCATGCCATTGTAAAGCGCACCACCATTCCCAACGGGGAGGGTTATCGAAAACACATGTATATAGTTTCTATCCGGGCCATTGGTGACCATACGCGGCCATGAAATCAGCTCATTTCCCGGAGGACCTTGAAGGATCATTTCCGTCCATGCGCCTGAACCTTTTACCGGTCTGTGGTTCAGTAGTAAACCATCGGTTCCTGCTGTAACATGGGAACAAATGATCTCTCCTTCAGCTCCGAAGGGCTGATAGGAAGGCCATCCTGATCTTTGCCCCTCAATCCTGGCCGTTGGGTAATCACTCCATTCCGTACCGTCAAAATAATTGTATCCTGTTCCCCGGTCGGGAAAGGATGTGGTAGTGAATCCCATGGTCCAGGTACCTCCAATGGTCCCGTCTTCAAAGAGATATAACCTGTTTTGGGAGGAATAATTCGACTGCAGGTCATATACGGTCTCCCCGATAACTTCTTCGGTCCATTCATCTATTTTCAAACCATGCACATTTTCTGCAGGTACCTGGGTGTTTTGTGATTCCAGGTATGAAAGTTTGCTGATACCTGAGACTGCTGCATCTTTCAGATGAGCCGGTACCAGCTTAGTACTTGGTTGAGAAAACAATGCAACGCTGCATAAAATAGCAAAGCAAACAGTAATAATTCGTTTCATGATACTTTTTTTTAATTAGTAAAAAGAACTCCCACCCTCACCCAAGGCAGGAGTTCCACTATTAAGCTTAGCTTTCCTGCTATGGGGCTGGCGGAATCCTGCACCCATAGAAGAAAAGTGAATTTCTTTAAAAGGGGCCGGACCATGAGTCCGGCGCCCTTTCCGATAATTAATTATGAACCAACCAGCTATTTTCACTTATGAGGCAATCGGGCGTTCCTTGCGGAAATATCAGCTTATAAAAAAGAACGTTTTGCGCCTTAATCGCCTAAAAACAACTATTCAACAATCATCTTTCCTGTAATTACTTCTCCGGTACCCTGAAGGCTGTATAAATACACACCACCCGGTAATTCGGAAACGTCGGTTTGTATGGTATGAACCCCGGCTGTTTTATATCCCAAATTCATTGAATTTACCAATTGGCCGGCTGCACTATAAATATTCATAGTCAGGTTTGTAGAGTTCAGGATATGTACGTTGATGGTTGCTGTGATATCTGCAGGATTGGGGTAAACTTCTCCGGCAAAATCCAGGTACCGGTTTCCCGTTGTTTCGTCGATACCTACTCCCAGTTCCGATTTCTCGATGCGGATATAGGGAATATAGTTATCGGTATATGGATCTTCATCACCCTGAACAGCTCCACCCGGTTCGGTATCCATCTGGTAAATGATATGGATGGCATCGTCGGTATTTGCAGCCATGGAGGGGAAAACACATTCCGAAAAGATATGGACAATGTCTCCTGTCAGGTCATGGAATTCAGGTTCCCAGGTTGCACCGTTATCATAGGAAACCCTCATCCAAAGGTGCCTGTAATTCTGGTCATCGGTCTGGAATGTCTCTGTTACTGAGGAATAAACAAGGTACATTACCCCATTTTCATCAATAGTAAGCTGAGGCATGGTAGATATTCCCGTACGATATTTGCCGAGAGACTCCACAGTTCCGATCACATCCCAAACACCGTTACCATTTACATCCTGTGTCCAGCCGATAAGGGTTTCATCAACAACAAGGTTATCAGGATCCAGTGTATTCAACGGATCATTGCTTTCAAAAGGAGGCATGTCTTCGTTCCAGTAGCCAAGGCCGTCGATAAAAGGATAAGATGTGTATGTATCACCTATTTCATAGTGTCCCACCCTCAGGATTCCAAATGCAACGTGGGCTTTGCCATCATTGTCAAGGGCAATGGCAAAAGCGTCGTCGGTGGTATAGAAGGTGTCTGTTATCGTCACATCAAAATCAAATAACGGATATGGATGTTCCCAGATCCTGGTCATATCCCAATCTTCTCCGTTGTTGGTTGATTTATAAAGCAAGAAATCGTGCCATTTGCTTCCTGAGACAAAAGCAAGAGTGTCACCTTTTGGTTCGGCAAAAGCATATTGGTCGCCACCCATGAAAAGGATTTCGCTGCTTGTCATACCATCAAACTGATAATGCTCAATATCCCAGGTTACACCTCCGTTGAGGCTCCTGTAATAAAGAAGGCACCCGTCCATGCCATTATAAAGCGAACCACTGTTGGCAACCGGTGCTGTAAGTGCAAGTACATGAAGATTGGTAAAATCAGGACCATTGGTTATCATACGAGGCCATTCGATCTTTTCGTTTCCTGCCGGTCCTATGAGCTGAAACTCTGTCCAGTCACCCGTGCCTTTGGTGTCACGGTAATTAAAAATAAGGCCGTTGTCGTTGCCTGAATGGGCACAAACGATTTCTCCATCCACTCCAAAGGCGGCAATTGATGGCCATCCTGTTTTCATGGATTCAATCCGGGCATCCGGTTGAGGACCCCATTCTGTCCCATTATAATAATTATATCCTGTTCCCCTGTCGGGAAAGGTTGTTGTGGTCATTCCTCTTGTCCAGGTTGCCCCGATGGTATGATCGTCAAAAAGGTAAAGCCTGTTTTGTGAAGAATAATTCGTCTGAAGATCGTAGATAGTTAAGCCTACATTGACTTCTGTCCATTCGGAGGGATCACCACCTTCAACATTCAGCCTATCCGGCACATTCGGCCCACCGGGTTTCTTTACCGGATGTGTGTTGATACCTGGCAATGGGGTTATCCCCTTGTCGGGAACTCCAGGTCCCGTGTTGATATCATCAATTTGTGATATCTTAATTCCTGGAAGAGGAATAATTTTCATCTCCGTGGGAATCTCCAACTTCTGAACCTGTCCAAAGACAATCATTCCCGCCAATAAAGCAATGCTTACAGTAATTAATCGTTTCATTTCTCAAAGTTTTGGATTGACATAATAATTTCCCGTTTCATCAGCTCAAAGTAACACTACAAATAATATAATGCATCTACAGAATCCACTGATCACGGAGATGGGTTTATCAATGACAGTGAGAGGCGTTTTGGAGTGTACTAAAGGAAAAACAGGGCATCAAACGGTATAAAATGCGGTTGGTTCACTAAAGGTCACCAATGGTGGAATGTAAAAAGCAATCTGTGAACTGAAAACTTGCCTGGCATATTTACGTAAAAGCTTTAATTAGGTCTTTTTTACACCAATTGTTTAAAATGAAGCAAGGTAACGGTAGTATTGTTTTCCTGGGAGATAGTCTCACGGAATGGTTTGACCTGGAGAGCTACTTTCCTGATCAACGCATTGACAATATGGGAATAGCCGGCGACACATCCGCCGGTATCCTTTACAGGCTGGACCGAGTGATACGGAAACAGCCTGAAAAACTCTTCCTGATGATCGGAATTAATGATATTTTTCAGGGCTATAGTATCCGGGAAATTATTAACAATCAGCAAAATATCCTTGATTCTCTCATGGTAGAATGCCCAAACTCACAAATATTTGTTCAAAGTCTTCTTCCCGTGAACGAATATATCCTGGGTTCACGGGGGGTAAATGATAAAGTGAAACAGTTAAACCAGCTGTTGAAGGAATATTGCCAGGAGGCGCAAATGGAATACATAGCACTTAACGAGCACTTTTTAGGAAGGGACGGGTTAAATCCTGAATTTACGTATGATGGAGCCCATCTCTCAGGAATGGGTTATCGTACATGGGCAAAACTACTTGGTCCCTATTTAAAAAAATAGCTCCCCCAAAATGAGGGAGCTATGAATAAAGCAGTATAGGAGTGTTAAACTACACCCTGATCCAGCATAGCATTTGCTACTTTTAAGAATCCGGCGATATTCGCACCCTTTACGTAGTTTATGAATCCATCTTCCTCTGTACCGTACTTCACACATTGATTGTGAATACTTTGCATGATGTGGTGCAATCTTTCATCCACTTCATCAGCAGGCCAATTGAGTTTCATAGAATTCTGAGACATTTCGAGTCCGGACGTAGCAACGCCGCCGGCGTTTACTGCTTTACCAGGTCCAAATAAGATTTTATTTTCCAGGAAGACCTCAACAGCTTCCGGTGTGCTTGGCATATTGGCACCTTCAGCGACGCATTTTACGCCATTTTTCACCAGCATTTCTGCATCTTCCTTATTAAGTTCATTTTGAGTAGCACAAGGTATGGCTACATCGCAGGCGATTTCCCACGGCCGTTTTCCCTGGTGGAATTGTGCACTGGGAAATTCATAGGAGAACGGTTTCACGATATCCTGATTGGAAGCGCGAAGTTCCAGCAAATAATCGATTTTTTCTCCGGAAATACCTTCCGGATCGTAAATATAGCCATCAGGACCAGAGATGGTAACTACCTTTCCACCGAGTTGCTCTATTTTCCTGGCTGCACCCCATGCAACGTTACCAAAACCTGATAAACAGAATACTTTTCCCGCTATATCCTCACCGTGGGTAGCAAGCATCTCTTTGGCAAAATAAACAGCACCGTAACCAGTTGCTTCCGGACGGATAAGACTACCTCCCCAATTGATTCCTTTACCGGTCAATACCCCTGTATTTTCCTGGGCAAGCTTGCGGTACATACCATATAAATAACCTATTTCACGGCCGCCAACGCCAATATCACCTGCCGGTACATCGGTTTCCGGTCCTATCACTCTCCAAAGCTCCAACATGAATGACTGGCAGAAACGCATGATCTCTGTATCGGATTTCCCTTTGGGATCAAAATCCGAACCACCCTTTGCACCACCCATGGGCAAGGTTGTCAGGCTGTTCTTGAAAATCTGTTCAAAACCCAAAAACTTTAAAATGCTGAGGTTTACACTTGGATGGAAACGTAATCCACCCTTGTATGGTCCAATAGCATTGTTAAACTGCACCCGGTATGCCAGATTTACCTGTACATTACCGTTATCATCCATCCATGGCACCTTAAAAGTAAAAATCCGGTCGGGCTCTACAATCCGGTTAATGATCCCTGCCGACTCAAAATGGGGATTTTCATTCACCACCTCTTCAATGGATTCCAGCACTTCCCTAACTGCCTGAAGATATTCACTTTCACCGGGGTGTTTTTTCTCCAGATCAATCATTATTTTTTCAAGATTCATAGCGCAAAGGTTTTTAATCGTTTATAAAAAAAATGTTAATAATTAACACTGTTAAAAAATTAACAGCGCAAAGTTATCCTAATAAAAATTATATTTCCAAATATTTTAACAAAAATTTTGCTTCATGGCTATCTGAGCGCTACAGTGTTAGTTCCCGGGAGGGTTTTCCGGGATTGAATCAATTGGAAATGCCAGATTCAATCCATTTTCATACTCATCAATTCTGACTATATTTCCTGAATCATCGTAAAACACTTCTTTGCCATGTTTTAGATTGTTAACATATTCGGTCTTCCGGATCAGGTTTCCCGCACTGTTCCATCCTTTCTGAACACCGGTTCCTTCTTCATAATTTCCTTCTCCCACAATATTACCATAGGTATCCCAATAAAGCCAGCGTCCGTGAAATTTTCCGTTTCTGTATTCTCCGCTTATCTGCATCTGCCGGTTATTGTACCATTCGTGATAAAGGCCATGCAGGGTATCGTTCCGGTAGTTTTCCTCCAGTATCCTGAAACCGTTCATGCCATATTCGTAGTAGGGACCGTTAAGCATATTGTTAAGGTACATTGCTTCTGATTGAAGAAACCCGGTATTATACCATCGAATGGCTTTTCCTTCCAGAATGTCATCTTTATATACAGCTTCGTATTGTTTCTTTCCATTCTCATGATACCATGTTGAAACGCCATTCAGCTTACCGTTTTTGTATCGAAGTTCTGCCTTAATTGTACCGTCAGGCCAGTATTCCTTGTTCATCCTGACGCAGGAAACGGTCAGTATTAATAAAATCGGGAATAGTAAAACCCATTTATCTTTGATCATGTTAAAAGTCGTTTATTAACAAAGGTTTATAATTGTAAAAAGTAAGGATATTCCAGTAACGGTTTTCAAAGCCACCGTCAGGAATTGTTAAGAACCGGTATTTAGTAAGTATAAGCCTGGGGTCGTAATAAGGCAGACAACGTTCAAAATGACTGCCATAATTCAGTAAAGCATTCAGGAAATAGAATCCGATGTCGAAACCATGGAAGGCATAATCACCAGGTTCGGTAAGATACTTTTGTCTGTAATTCCTGATAAATGATTTGACTACAGTATCTTCATAATCCGTATAATGCCATGTCATCAGGTGTACCTTCAGGTTCATCAGATGTTCGGTTTCCAGATCCCTGAATTCCTGCCATTCGGGCAATCCAATCACGGTCATATCCAGGGAATCCTTTAATTCATTCAAGCGTGTAAGTAGTTCATAAACAAAAGCCTGGTTGTCGGAATACACGAGGATAAGATTATGCCTCGCAATGGAAGCCTTGTCCTTGATACCGTCAATGCCTTTATCCATATATACTACTTCTTCGACCTGGTTTTTGAAAGTCGTGCTATCATTGATGTTATCGCTTACAAAGTCTTTATAGATACGAATATTCTCAATATTAAGGCTTTCGAGAACCTCACCATCGGGGAGTGTTGTATCGGCAAGTGAATAATCGCGCATGATGCGGTCGAGATAGGAATTTGCTATCTTGATTTTTTCATCCAGGTTCATTTCAAGTTTGGTGCGCAGAGAATCAATAAAATCACTGTCTTTGTAACGGTTATGACGTACAAGAATAATCCTGGAACCTGTATAATCCTTTTTGATCAATTTTTCAACTACGTTTAACTGCTCCCTGGGAGAAGGAAGCACTTTAAAAGCATTGGGATGAGAAATTAGTTCTTCCCTTTGAGTCAATGGGTTGATAATATTGATCCCATACATTTGCGCAAAGCTGGCAACCAATTTAAAATCATTTCTAAAAAAAGGTCCAATGATAAGATTCATTTCCCTGAGTATGGGTTTTTGCAGTAAACGAATAGTTTTTTCTGCATCCCCTGACACATCATAGACATGCAATTTCAATCGGAGACCATCCTGCAAGAGGGAGTCGACCGCCATCATAAAACCTTCATAAAAAGGAAGAAATTCAAGGGATTTAGGGAAATGTTCTTTTTGCACCAATGGATCGCCATTCAGAGCTGAAGCATCAAGATCATCAAGGTAAAGGGGAATCATCAGAGCTACATTGAAAACCCGGTCGTTATAGATATAATCATGATGGCATCGAATACTGTCGAGGTCGGCGAGTCGCACGATTTCTTCCGGTAATTCATGCAGATCCCCGGCTTCTTCCTCTGTCTTAGTGGAGAGGGGAGCAGCTTCCGGGCCTAAGGGGATCATAATAATATCACCACGGTTAAGCTTTCCTTCAACTCCAGGATTAGCCTCTTCCAATTCATTTTCTTCTATTGAATATAAGCCGGCAACTTTCCTCAGACGTGTCCGGCGCTCGACTGTATGCGAAATAAATTCTCTTTTTTCTTTGGAAACCGGTATTTTCAGTGTTTCACCTGTGTAAATATCTTCTACGATCCCGGGATTCAGGATTCGGATACTGTCGATACTTACCCGGTAAATTAAAGCAAGCCTGTATAAAGTTTCACCTTTTTTAACCGTGTGCAGCCGGTAATTCAGGGTATCCTGAGGTTTTCCATCATTAGTCCTTTCCACAGGAATGAAAAGGATCTGCCCTTCACCCAATACTTCCCCAATTCCAGGATTGTATCTTTTTACTTCCTCCTGGCTAACCTGGTACTTCTTAGCAATACCATATAAGGTTTCTCCTTTGATCACAGAGTGTTTGATAAAGCGCTCATTATGCGGCAAATCTTCATTGGGGGAAGTTTTTTTTACAGGAATCTTAATATATTGTCCTTTGCTGATAGGTTTATCGGTTTCAGGATTAAGGTGTCGCAACTCATCCACCGTGCAGCCATAAATTTCAGCGATTCCGGTGAGAGTTTCTCCTTCCCCGGCAATATGAAAAATGTAAGAATCAATCTTAGGTGGAGCTTCCGGTTTTATCTCCATCGCAGGTATCCGCAGTATCATACCGGTTTTAAGTTCATTACCCAGGCCTTCATTAAGCGATTGGATTTCCTGGATGGAAACACTATAAGTTTTTGACAGAGAATAAAGCGTTGTTCCTTTTTCAACCGTGTGCAGGTAATAGTTTTTTCCTCCGGCAGTTTTCATTACTTCCGACCTTTTTACCTGGGCCAGCAGGATTGATGACATCAACAGCATCAGAAGTATCCCTGCGGAAATTTTCATTCTAAATATCATTCTTTTGTATATTTAACTGTAGGTTTTTCTATTCCCACTCAATTGTTGATGGAGGTTTGGAGCTGATATCATAAACAACCCGGTTTACACCTTTCACCTTATTTATTATTTCACTTGAGATGCGGGCGAGAAACTCGTAAGGAAGGTGTGACCAGTCGGCAGTCATACCATCGGTAGAGGATACAGCCCTGAGTACAACAACATTTTCGTAAGTCCGTTCATCACCCATAACGCCTACCGACTGTACCGGAAGTAAAACAGCCAGTGCCTGCCATACTTCGTCATAAAGCTGATGTTTTTTTAATCCTTCAATGAAAAGATGGTCTACATCCTGCAGAATCCGTATCTTTTCTTTGGTTATTTCGCCTATTATCCTGATTCCCAGTCCGGGACCAGGAAAAGGATGGCGGTAAAGAATATTGGGAGGCATGCCCAATTCTTTTCCTATCCTCCGCACTTCATCCTTAAACAACGATTTAAGCGGTTCTATTATTTTCAGCTTCATAAAGTCGGGTAAGCCTCCTACATTGTGATGCGATTTGATGGTAGCGGAAGGCCCTTTTACCGAAACGGATTCAATGACATCCGGGTAGATAGTGCCCTGAGCAAGCCATTTTACATCGGATATTTCATGAGCAGCCGCATCAAAAATTTCAATAAAGGTTCTCCCAATGGCTTTTCTTTTAAGTTCAGGATCGGAGACTCCTTTTAGCGCAGCATAGAACTGCTCTTTTGCATCTACGCCTTTCACATTCAGTCCAAGCGACTGGTAGGAATCCAGAACGGACCCGAATTCATATTTTCTAAGCAGACCGTTATCAACAAAAATACAATGCAGGTTTTTCCCGACTGCCCGGTGCAGCAGCAGCGCTGCGACTGAAGAGTCAACACCACCGGAAAGTCCGAGTACTACCTTATCGTTACCAAGGGTATCCTTCAGGTATTCTACGGTTGTTTGTATATAGGAGCCAGGTGTCCAGTTTTGATAACATCCGCAGATATTCACTACGAAATTATGGAGCAAGAGTTTACCTTCCGTTGAGTGATAAACTTCCGGGTGAAACTGTATTCCATACGTCTGTTCTCCCTCTACCATAAAGCCTGCTACTTCCACATCACCTGTACTTGATATGATACGGAAGTTTTCAGGCAGCTTTCTGATGGTATCGCCATGCGACATCCATACCTGGCATCCTGGAGTCATTCCTGCCGTAAGGGGATTATGATGATCGATGAATGAAAGGTTGGCTCGTCCGTATTCCCGTATGGCTGAGGCTTCTACATCTCCTCCGCTCTCGAGAGCCATAAACTGTGCCCCGTAGCATATTCCAAGCACAGGATAATGCTTCCTGATGCCGGAAAGATCAGGTACAGGATGGTTGTCATCCCTGACTGAGGATGGGCTTCCGGAAAGGATTACTCCTTTGACAGAATGATTGGAATCCGGTATTTTATTATAGGGATGTATCTCGCAATAAACATTCAGTTCTCGGATTCTTCGGGCTATAAGCTGGGTATATTGAGAACCAAAATCCAGGATAAGTATCATCTCTTCCATTGGGTACAGATTTTAATGCATGCCGTAATGCACAAATAAATAATTTTATGCAAATGTTTTAAATTGGCCGTAAATTTACCGAAAAAAAATGGCAAAAAAGAAGACCAACCGGAAGAAGGCTAAAAGCCAGGGTGGCAGTGCAATGCAGTGGCTCATCCTGGTGTTGATACTGGCAGTGATCGCTGTGGCAGCTTTTATTGCTTACCAATATTCCAATAAAGAAAATCCGGTTAAGGATAGTGTGAATGATTCAGTATTATTTGGCAAAACATGGGTTAGCCATTCTGATGGAGCCATGCTGACTGTTGATGAACTGGGCAATTATACACTCGATTTTCCTTCGGTAGAAACAACGGAACCATGGAAAGGACAAATTACCCTTCAAGGTGACAATATCATTATCAGCCTTGAAAACCACCGTAACCTTTGTAATGAGGGATCCGGCACATTTTCTTATTCCATCGTTGGTAAAGAACTTGAAATAAAAGTTTTAAAGGATAACTGCAAAATCCGGCGGGAAAGACTAAGCGGTAAATGGTTCTTACTATAAAGTAATTATCAGGAAATACATCCCGGTTTTTTTCTTTGTAAAGAAAAAAAATACTACCTTGTAAGGACAATCAAAGCGGATAAAATTATGGATTATCATTTTGAAAGAGAATCGTTTACCACATATTCAAAAGGTGTCGTGGCAATCATCAGAATTAAAAGCAAAGTATTCGATCTGGTAACTGATCTGGAAGAAAGTGAGCTGATGCTCGATTTCATAAAAAAAACAGAATATGATCCCCAGATCATGGCACTGTTGATCATAAACGAGCCTGGATGTTACGGAGAAGATGTATATGAACAATTTATGCATAAGATACTTGAACTCCAACCTCCTGAAGATAATAATGCCAACCCGAATTTTATTCAAAAAAACACCCGGTTCAGGGAAATCAATATCCTGAATAAGATTGTCAAAGGAACAGCAGAGTATCAGAAACTTTCGTTCATTGGCATTGATGGAGACATCGTAACTCCTTTTTTTGGAGCTGCTTTATCTGCGGATTTCCGCTTTGCCTCCAAGGGATCAAAAATCATCATGGCACATAAAAAATATGGCCTTCATCCTTCCGGTGCTCTTCCGTTCTTTCTGGGCCGATACCTTGGACATTCCAAGGCTATTGAATTTCAGCTTTCGGATATCATTAAAGTCAAAAAGGCTATGGAACTGGGACTTATCAATGAAATCTTCGAAACCGATGAGTTTGAAAAGCTTTGTTTAATAGGAATCAATAATTATTTGCATTGCAAAACCTGCACAATGCGGAGAACCAAACAACTAACCAGTTTTGTTAACCGCGACCTGAATGATTATTTTCAGTTTGAAGCCAGTTTGTTGAATCTTTGATAGCAGCACCTAAACCGCAACCCCTTCTCTTTTTTCTCACCACCTCATCCCCAACCCCTTCTCCTGAAGGAGAAGGGGCTCCCGCGCTAATCACACTAATCAAGGCATATCCCATTCAAT
>JAHJRE010000130.1 GCA_018831055.1 Bacteroidota bacterium | reverse complement strand
GATTGCTTGTTCCTTTTCTTGGGGGAATTATGTCCGGTCAGTATCTCCAGGATGTTCTTACCATTATACCTCTTGCAATACTTTCCTTTTTCGGGATAGCCATGATGATCATGATAGTATTCCGGCCGGTATTACCTTACCGTCATCGCTGGATCCCGGGTTTGATCATCAACATCGTACTGGTTCTTTCAGGATTTTGTCATAACCGGATATTCTTTCAGAACCCATTCGACCTGCCTGAATCTGAGACAGGTAAACCAATTTATTTCGCTGGAAAAGTAATATCCATACCGGAACCCAAGCGTAAGAGCGTAATGATGGTTTTGGAAATCAGGCTATTAAACAACCATATCGGTAATACCACCACGAAAGTCACTGCCGGTTTTTCGACGGATTCGGGTGCAGACACGCTTGAATATGGTGACCTGCTTATCTGCAAGGGCCGTTTTCAGGAAGTTATGCCTCCTTTGAATCCAGGTCAGTTTGATTATCGCCGATACCTCGCCCTTCAGGGGATACAGTGGCAGGTATTTATAAGCGATGGTGGATGGAAACTTTTGGAAAGGCAGCATTGGAAAGGTCTAAAGAGCCTAAGCCTGTCTTTCCGGGAAAAACTGAACCGTATCCTGATGTTTTATATAACCGATCCGGAAAACGCCGCCATAGCCAGGGCTATGCTGTTGGGTGACGACGAAGGCTTGTCGGAAGACCAAAGAAAGGCCTTCAGCGGTGCAGGAGCTATGCATGTACTTTGTGTCAGCGGGCTTCATGTCGGGGTAGTTTATTTGCTAATCAATGCCTTACTTGGCAAGTTGAAGAGAAAAAGATGGACAAACATCATCAGGGTTTCATTATTGCTGGCAAGTATATGGATGTATGCCCTGATCACCGGAATGTCACCCTCGGTCATGCGGGCGGCAACCATGCTGAGTTTCATCATCAGCGGCCAGGTCTACCGGCAAAGACCGGATATCTATAATTCCATTGCCGCTTCTGCATTTTTCCTTTTGCTTACAAATCCCGGAATAATCTTTTCCCTGGGCTTTCAACTATCGTATCTGGCTGTGATCGGGATAGTCAGCTTCCAGCCTTTGCTTTATCAAACTTTATATTGTCGCTGGAAAATTACTGCAAAAATATGGGCATTGATCACCGTATCCATTGCAGCCCAGGCATTCACTGCTCCCCTGGCCATTTACCACTTCCACCAGTTTCCTTCGTATTTTCTCCTGACCAACCTGGTGGTAGTGCCGCTCTCTTCCCTGGTAATTTACACGGGAATAGGCATGTTCACCGCATCGGTGTTCAGGGAAACAGCTGAATGGACAGCGTATATTTTTGACAAGATCCTTGGCTTCATGAACTATATGGTTGCTTTTATTAAAAACATGGAAGGCTCTGTTATTGATGGAATAACCATAAATACTCCACAGTGTATCCTATGCTATGTAATATTAGTTGCCGGAATTATCTGGTTTAATGCTGCTAACAGGTATTCCAGGATGGCGCTGCTGATATCGCTGACATTGCTTTTCACCGTTTCTACCCTAAGCAAAAAGCAAAAATTGTCACAGGAAAGGATAATTATATATGGTATACGTGGCTCCACAGCCATTGATTTCATATCCGGTAAAAACCATGTTATTCTTGCCGATACCACCCTGTTGCTGGATCAACGGTCCTTTTCATTCCATCTGGGAGGAAATCATTTGAGGTCGGGTCTGAATAATCATATTCCGGTTATAATAGAAAAAGATACTTTGATACATAACAAAGAGTTGCTGTTCATTAAAAATGGGCCTTTAATTTTCTTTAACGGGTATCGTGTTCTTATTTTAAGCGATATTGCCGGTTTTGAAGCCGTCGGATATTGTGAAAACAATGCAGTTCTTATCAAAGACTTGCCAGGAACCGTTCAATTACAGGAAAAGGAATTTCCTGATTCTCTCCCAATAATCCTGGATGGAACCCTGGCAAATTACAAGAAAGAAATACTAATAAACGAACTATCAGGCAAAACCCGAATTCATGACCTGCTTTCAGATGGCGCATTTATACTGGAGATAAAAAAATAAAAAAAGGCCGCAAGCGGCCTTTTTTTATTAGAATATCAAAATAGTGTATTATTCCACGATCATCTGACGGGTCATTGACTGATCTCCGGCCCTTACGGTATAGAAATATACACCGCCGGTAAATTCGGATGCTTTCAGGCTGATCCTGGCATTTCCGGAAACCGTACCCATATTATTCTGATAGATCGTTTGTCCGATAAGGTTAGTAACCTCTACAGACACCTCAGATGCCTGGGGGACATAAATATCTATCACGGTGGTTCCGCTGAAAGGATTAGGATAATTCTGGGAAACATTGATAGATGCATTGGCTTCCGGTTCTTCGATACCTACCCAGGGGAAGGGAGGATTGCCGGAAGGCTGGGTAAAGTCGGCTACATTATACGACCAATCCTGAATGTAATTAAATCTTACGGGCTCAATAACATTATCGGGATTTAAGGTTTCATAGACCATAGGCATAGTATAATTGTCGCTTTCTTCAAGCACATAGTAAGAAGCTGCCATGAACCACGACTGCCACATACCCTGAGAGAAAGCGGTAACGTTGTCGCATCCGCCCGGGGCGTCGCCAACAGTGATATTGTTGGAGATGAGATCGAAACCACGTGTAAATACATCGGGTGACCTGTTTTCTTCGATTCCTTCGATTTGAGTATCGATCCAGGAGAAGAACATTTTGGTACCATCAAGGGTAGTGGATGCCTGTGCGCGGTTATATTCTGTGAAATCATCCGGTTGGAATACACCGTCATAGTTCTGGTTTGTACCCAGGAGGACTGCCTGATCAAGGGTTTCGCCATCGAAGGAGTAAATATCAAACATACCGAAAGTATGCGGTTCTACGATAATATAGTTTGTTCCTTCATCAGTATAACCCAGAAAAACCTGAGTAATGATGTGCGGGTTTCCGCCGGCATCAACAGCCACGTCGGTATTCCACCACTGACCGGAATAAATAAGCTGGTCTCTGTCCCAGGTGCCGGGTCCGAAAATTCCATCCAATTGTTCATCGGTGAGCCAGTTTTTGATAACGGGGATACCGTCGGGGCCACCAAGCTGGACGCTGATCAGGTCATCTGCCCAGGTTGCTCCGCCATCATCGGTTTTAAGAAGAAGTGGGTAATCCCATGCAGTTTCATCATAAAACGGGATAGATGCGTTATTGCTGCACCAGAAAACATAACCGTTCAAACCATCGGGTGAGAAAGCCATTTTCAGGTAACGGGCGTAATCTGCTGTGGCCGGTACAAGGAATTCTTCCCATTCATAATCACCAATGGCATCGTTAAACACACCATGCATGAAGATAATGTTTCCAAGATAAGCAACATAAGAATCCTGCAAAGCGGCATCGGCCATCCAGGCATCACCTTGCTGGGTGATGTGGTAGGCTGTAGGGATACCTTGAGCAAAACCGGCTTCAAGATCTGAATGCAGGAGGTGTTTAGTGGTATCTGTCGGGTCGGCGATGCTGGCAACACCATAACCATAACCTCCCCATGTACCGCCGTTCGAGCCATCAAGGGTAGCAGCGAAGAAAGTCATCCATGCGTTCATCGGGTCGGTATTGCCCGGAGGATTGTAAATGGCGCCTTGCGGATACCTTGCAGCATCGGGATTGGCAGCAACATTGGATTCGTACATCTTGATCTGGTTGGTCCATGTCATACCACCATCGGTGGAAATGTCGTAGGCAAGGTCACCGGAAAACTGTCCCGGAGGGCCAACTTCCCCACCCATACGGTGAGTATTCGCAACAGAATTAATGTTGGGATCTGCCCAAACGAAAGTTGCAGATCCGTTGCTATAGCCATAGCCGTATGCATTGGCAGAACTACCAATCTGAATAATGGTTACAATATTCGGATCATCGGTAGGAACAACATTGGGTGCAGGATAGGTTGCAGGAGATTGTGATTTTGTACCTAAATCAGCCGTAACGGGCTGTTTCTGATCAAAATCAGAAAGAGCTACCCTACGGATGTCGGGATTTACTTTTTGCGCAAGCAAAGCAAAACCCCATAGTAAAGCCAGGCTTAACAGTAGTAGTTTTTTCATGGTGATAAATTTTTTGTTAACAAAAGGTTCTAAACAAAAATAACAAAAAATGAAAAACTTAAACAACAAATCAGTTAATGATCATTTTTTTTGTGATTTTTTCATTTCCTGAGGTCACTGTATAAAAATATAATCCTCCAGGATAAAGAGAAGTATCCAGGATGATCGTGCTTCTGCCGTCCACTCTTCCCAGGTCGAGACGATATACCTCCTGCCCCATTGCATTTTGCAGAGTAAAACCAAGTTTTAAAGGCTTCCTGGTTTCAATTGAAATGGTAGTATTTCCATTAATAGGATTGGGAATATTTTGGGATACTGAAAAATTCGAATTTCCCGATGAAAGTTCTTCGTATCCAATTGCAGGATAAAGGTCGGATTTATCCACCATTGCAAATACCTGCCGATTATCCTGGTAACCATGAGCGTCGTCAAGGGCAACACCGGGAGTAACATCAGCATTATACATATAATAAAGCTTGTTGTCGGAACTCTGGGCTAACTGCGGGTATATACACTCATCGAATATATGAACGATATCCTTTGTAAGGTCCGTGAAATCGTGCCATTCATTACCGGCAAAAGGCCTGGCCCACAAATGTTTGTAATTATAAACATCCACTTCATAGGTTTCAGTTGTGGAAGCAAAGATTACTGCCATAAACCCGTTTTCATCAGCATGGATCGTGGGCATGGTAGAGGGTCCTAATTCTCGGTAGTATAAAATGTCAGTATTTAAGTCGATTTGCCCGTCCCCGTTTACATCCTGCATCCATCCGATATAATTATAATCCTCCACCAATTCGGAATTCGGATAACCCAGGTAAGGAGGAGCCAGGGCACTTAAGTCATTGCTGAAAGTTTCCATATCTTCGTTCCAGTATCCGATTCCATCCACATATGGGAATAGGAAATAAGAGGTTCCCACGGCGTCATGCAAAACACGGTTTATTCCAAATACCACATGGGCTTTTCCGTCATAATCGAGGGTAATTCCTGCTGAATTGTCAACACAGAAAAATGTATCGGTTATGGTCACATTCCAATCAAAGAAAGGATATGGATGCTCCCAGATCACTGTTTTATCCCAGGAATCTCCGTTATCATCCGATTTCATCATAAACATGTCGTGCCAGGCACTTGCGCAGAGGAAAGCAATTTTCCCGTTTCGTGGTTCTGCCCATATGTATTCATCTGCTGCTATTTCAAGGTAATTATCAGGCCCCATGCCATCAATCAGGATATTCTCAATATCCCAGGTCAGGCCACCGTCAATTGAGCGTGAATAAACTGTCCCTGTAGTCATCCCCTGGTAGGCTTCGTAGCTGTTTGCGAGCATATGGACAGTCAGTTTATCTTCACCGCCCGTCATCAGCCTCGGCCAGGCCAATCTTGGAGGCCCTGAAGAATAGGTAAAGGCCGTTTCCGTCCAAACACCGGTACCTTTGTTCTCACGGGTAAGAAAATAAAGTAAAAAATTTGTAAAATCGTGGCTGACAATAATTTCGCCATTTTCACCTAAGGGTGCAATGCTGGGCCATCCTGTTTTAAGACTTTCTATTCTGCCGGCAGGCATAGCTCCCCAGGAAGTCCCATCAAAATAATTATATCCGGTACCACGGTCCGGAAAGCTGGTAGCAGACAATCCCATAGTCCATACAGCACCAATAGTACCATCGTCAAAACGGCATACTCTGTTGCCTAACAGCTTATTTGATTGAAGGTCATATACAGTATTTCCGATCTGGGTTTCGGTAATCGCCGCAGTTCCTTTCCAGGAATCCATATTTTCTGGCTGAAGATTATCTATAATTTTATCAGCTGGCCTTTCATAGGTTGCCTTTACAGCAATCCTGGCAAATTCTTTTGGCAGGAAAGCCCTTTCCTGGGCCAAAAGCATGGTAAAAAATCCCATGAACAATAAAAGGAGTAAAGTTTTTCTCATAAGGGTAATATTAAAATTTTGACACTAATGCACAACAATGCTAAAGTACAAAAAAACCAGGCAAAATATTAATAGAATTTACTGAGAGGCTTTACAAGTTAATAAAAAGCAAAAAGGCTGTCCTGAGGACAGCCTTTTTGCAAGCAGAATATTATTCAGTTATTATTCCACAATCATTTTCCGTGTAACGGAGCTGTTTCCAGACCTAACGGTGTAGAAATAAACACCTGAATCAAGTCCGGTAGCATCGATGGTGATTGGATGCGAACCGGCATTCAGGGTGCCCATATTTACTACATAAACCTTCTGACCCATCAGATTAATTACCTCAAGGGTAACATCAGCCTGCTGTTCAAGGGTAACCTGAACAACGGAGGTGTTGCTGAAGGGGTTGGGACGGTTCTG
>JAHJRE010000129.1 GCA_018831055.1 Bacteroidota bacterium | reverse complement strand
TAATCTTTTTTAAAAATAAATTCGTATATTTGTTTCAATAGAAACTAAATTATTTTAATCCAGTATTCCGGATTAAACCCAAACATTGCATTGATTCTGTATGCATCTGATGCCAATCTGGGTTGATATTAAACAACAATAGGATGAAAATTGAAATGATGACTCCGGCAGATGACGTAGGCATGCTGTCGAAAGGCAAAGTAATTGATTTTTTGTATGAACATCTCGATGAATATGGTGATAAGAAGGAGCACATTGGAAAGGCCCTTGATTATGCTCTGAATCCGTATCCCATGGCGGGTGGATTTATTTTGAACTATCTGCTAAGCGAGGAAATCATTGGTTCCGTGGTAGTGAATAAAACGGGGATGAAGGGTTATATTCCTGAGAATGTATTGGTATATATTGCTGTTCACCGTGACCACCGGGGAAAAGGCATAGGCAAAAAGCTCATGAACAGAGCTTTAGAAACCGCTTCAGGTGATATTGCCCTGCATGTGGAAAGAGATAATCCCGCCCGTTTCTTATATGAAAAGCTTGGATTCCAGAATCCTTATCTTGAGATGAGGTATTATCGCAACGGTCACCAAAAGAAAAAATAATGGAGAAACTTGTCGAATTTCGCAGGTTGCTTCACAGGTTTCCGGATTCCTCCGGCAAAGAAAATGCAACAGCAGAAAAGTTGCTAGATTTTATCCGGGATTGTAAACCTGATGTGATCATCCCTAATATTGGCGGTCATGGAATGGCTTGGGTGTATAATGGAAAACCCGGCCACAAGACTATTATGTTCCGATGTGAGCTGGATGCTATCCCCGCTGATGAAATCAATGATATCCCTTATGCATCGGAAAACCCCGGTGTTGCCCACCTTTGCGGGCACGACGGACATATGGCGGTTATGGCCGGCCTGGCCAAAATGATTTGCAAAGAAAAGAAAAGGAAAGTAAGAGTGGTTTTTCTATTCCAACCTGAGGAAGAAACAGGACAGGGTGCTGAAAAAGTGCTGAAATCAGAAGAATTTCAAAAATTCATTCCTGACTATATCCTCGCAGTTCACAATCTTCCTGGATTTCCCACAGGAACAGTGGTTTTGTCCAAATCAGTCTTTTCTTCTGCATCCTGTGGAATGATAATTCGCCTTCAGGGCAAAACCGCTCATGCAGCCGAACCGGAAAAGGGAAATAATCCTTCATTAGCGGTATCCGATATTATCAGGGAATTTAATGCGCTTTCATTAAGGAGGCAGCTGTTCAAGGATTTTGTGAAACTGACATTGATCCATGTTTCTATCGGTGAAGTAGCGTTCGGAACATCCCCGGGGAAGGCAGTTGTGATGTCAACCTTGCGTGCCTTCAGGGAAGACGATATGAGAATGTTAATCTCCAATGCTGAAAACATTTCCAAGCATATTGCCAGGCAATATGGATTGCAATATGATATTTCCTTTACCGAGGAATTTCCTGTTGTTAAAAACAATCCCATGCTGGTCGATATGGTGGAGAAAGTTGCAGGTGAAATGGGTATGAAAATGATGGAGTTAATAACTCCGATGAAGTGGTCTGAAGATTTCGGGCATTTTACGGATGCTTTTCCTGCTGCATTGATTGGTATAGGAAGCGGACAGGATCAACCTGAACTTCATAACCCTGATTTCGATTTTCCGGATGATCTGTTGAAACCTTCAGTTGACCTCCTTTTTGGAATGTATTCCAGGATAAACGATTTGTAATGCTTTCGCCTTCCTATATTGAACTTGATACGGCCGCTCTGGAAAATAATTTTTCCTTTTTGCGTCAACTGGTCGGAAGAAATGTAAGAATATCCTCTGTTGTCAAATCCGATGCATATGGTCATGGAATTGATTATTTTGTGCCTATTGCTTTAAAGTGCGGAGTGGATCATTTTTCCGTATTTAGTTCCGATGAAGCCTTTCGTGTATGGGAAATAACACACGGTAATTCCGATATCTGTATTATGGGATTTATCCCGGAAGAAGATTTAACGTGGGTTATAGAAAATGGAATTGAATTTTATGTCTTCGATGTGGAAAGATTGCTCAATGCAATACGTATTGCCCGGTCAACCGGAAAGAGGGCCAAAATTCATATTGAGATAGAAACAGGAATGAACCGGACAGGTTTGGATAAAGCTGGCCTCGAACGCCTTGTAAAACTATATTCTGCTTATAGCAGTCATATTGATGTGATGGGTTTATGCACGCACTTTGCCGGTGCGGAAAGCATTGCCAATCATGTCAGGATCAAAAAGCAACTAAAGATATTCAACCAGACATATCAATGGCTCAAAAATCAGGGAATTAATCCTAAAATTCGACATACTGCCTGTTCAGCCGCTTCTGTAAGTTATCCCCAAACCAGGATGGATATGGTCAGGATTGGTATCATGCAATATGGTTTCTGGCCCAGCCGTGAGACTTTTATCCAGTATGTTCATCGCAGGAAATCCAAAAAAGATCCCTTGATACGAGTTCTGTCGTGGAAAAGCCGGATCATGAGTATTAAAGATGTAAGGGAAGGTGAATTTATCAGCTATGGAACATCCTATCTTGCACAGGAAGACAAGAGAATTGCCGTAATTCCTGTTGGATATTACCATGGTTATACCCGATCCTTAAGCAACCAGGGTAGGGTTCTAATAAAAGGCCATCAGGCGCCGGTCATAGGACTGGTAAATATGAACATGCTTGTGGCTGATATCAACGGTATGGATGGTGTGAAACCTGGTGATGAGGTAGTTCTGATTGGTCGTCAGGGTGACCGTACCATCAGTGTTTCTTCATTTAGTGAGTTTAGCGACCTTCTGAACTATGAATTATTAACCAGACTTCCTTCCAATATCAGGAGGGTAGTCAGATAAATAGCTGATATGGCATATCTGGAATTAGATAAGGGAAAATTAGAGCATAATTATTCTTTCCTGGAGGCTCTCTTTAAAAAGCATCAGATAGAATGGGGGGTTGTAAGCAAACTGCTTTGTGGGAACAGGCTGTATCTGAAAGAGTTACTATCGTTGGGGGTCAGGGAAATTCTCGACTCCAGGATCAGTAACCTTAAAACCATAAAAAACATTGCTCCTCATGTGGAAACGGTTTATATTAAACCTCCTGCCAGACGAGTCATAAAATCCCTGGTAAAATACGCAGATGCTAGTTTTAATACCGAATTTGAAACCATCCGCCTGATCTCCGAAGAAGCGGGACGCCAAAATAAGATTCATAAGGTTATCATCATGATAGAAATGGGCGACTTGCGGGAAGGCGTTTTGGGTGAGAAACTGATGGATTTTTACGAAAGCGTTTTCAAGCTTCCGAATATTGAAGTAAGCGGTATAGGCACAAACCTCAATTGCCTGAGCGGTGTGATGCCATCTCACGACAAACTGATTCAGCTCAGTTTATACGAACAATTGATTGAAGCAAAATTTAACAGAAAAATCAACTGGGTGTCCGGGGGATCTTCTGTTACCATTCCTCTGCTCCTCAAGAGGATGGTTCCTGTAGGTGTTAATCATTTCAGAATTGGAGAAACCCTTTTTACCGGTAAGAATCTGATAAACGGTAAAACATTGAAGGGTATGAAAGCAGATGTATTTCGCTTGTATGCCGAGATCATCGAGTTGAGTAAAAAACCACTGGTACCGACCGGTGAGCTTGGCAAGAATGTTGCCGGGGAAGAAATTGAAATCAATGAATCGGATTACGGGAAATCATCTTACCGGGCAATACTCGATCTGGGTCTGCTGGATATTGATATATCCCATCTTTTCCCGGTTGATCAGAAAATGCAATTTTATGGTGCCTCAAGCGATATGATTGTAGTTGATCTCGGAGATAACCGTCAAAAATACAAACCCGGCGACCTGATTCCCTTCGGTGCTGATTATATGGGATTACTGAACCTTATGAATTCCGACTATATAGAAAAGAAAATCGTTTAAAATATTATAACTTACCGGGAAAGGAGAACAAATCGTTACAGGTTGCAGGTTACAGGTTGCAGCCTGCAACCTGAACTTGTAACCTGAAACTTGAAACTTGTAACTTGTAACTTGTAACCTGTATCTTGCAACCTGATTTTATTCTTGATTGAATATTTCAGGGATAAGTTCTGAAAGGATCATTGCCAGATGGGGCTCAGCTTTGGAGGCTTCCTCAAGAACGATTTTATGTGTGATGGGTACTATTTTTCCTTGTATACCCAGGTCAGAAATAACCGAGAAGGCTATGCACTTGATTTTCATGTGTCTGGCGGTGATCACTTCATGCACGGTTGACATTCCAACTGCATCCGCTCCTATGATTCGCAGGTACTTGTATTCTGCAGGGGTTTCATAATTGGGACCTTTTACACCTGCATAAACTCCGGTGTGGCAACGAACCTTTTTCCTTCGGGCAATTTTTAATGCCATTTGGCTGTATTGCATGTCATAAGGTTCGCTCATATCGGGGAATCTATCTCCCAGTTCAGGATCATTATGACCGATGAGAGGATTCTCGCCACTCAGATTGATATGATCCTGAATGATCATAATATCACCAATGTTATAATCGGGATTGAGGCCTCCACTTGCATTTGATAAAACCAATAATTTGATTCCCAAAAATTTCATGACCCTGACAGGAAATAC
>JAHJRE010000128.1 GCA_018831055.1 Bacteroidota bacterium | reverse complement strand
TATTCATTTGATTATACTGGGATTCGAAAGCACCTGGCAAGTCTCCTGTACCTACACCATATATCAGGTTGCCGCGTATTATTCCAAGAGACGCTTTCCAATACTCCAGCCTTTGAAGCAGGGAATTTCCGCTGGCATTACCTGTAACCTGGTAGCGATTATAAGCCCAGATAGTCTTATAAATCCTGACGTAAACAGGGGGATTCTCATGATAAACCACGCTGGCTATGCCATCTTCCACATGACCAATATCTGCATCGCTCATCTGTTTTAATCCTTCCGCATCTTTCCTGAGACCTTTGGAAGTCATATAGCGGATCAGAGTGAATTTCAGAATTTGTCCGTTTTTATCCAGTCCTTCATAATCAATTCCTGAACGTTGGTTCCATGTCTCCTTAAGCTCATTATCGGCAACATAGAGCCATACATAATAACCGTTTTCCGTTTCATCGCTGGAATAATCATGCCAGTAAATATTACCTGCAGCAGAGTATTTGTCGAGGGTTTCCGTGTCAACAGGATGTACAAGGTTTACATCCTGCCATATATTTCTCACATAAAAGAATCCTCCAACCAGAACAATAATAAAAAGCCCGATCACTGAAGCTTTAAGATATAATTTTCCTTTTCGGAAGATATATCCGAGGAGAAGAAAGAAAGATGTTATTATCAGGATGGATAATCCAGTGAAGGAAGCGGAAATGATCAGATAAACCACAAGCCAAATTGCTATTCCTGTGAAAATGACTTTCCAGAGGAGGGCATACCTTTCCTTGCCAAAGATGAACCAAGCCAGAATAAATACTGCAAAGGCGATCAGGAGGCTGAACCGGATATGAGAAATAAAAATCGAAATATCGCGAATGTCGATATATTCACCTTTTATCAGGATGGCTGTACAAATAAGAGTTCCTGCAACAACAGCCGCGACAAAGAGACCAAGCATCGCCCGGAATCTCCTGTCGTTAAGAGGTTCAGATACGGAGAAGATGATGGGCAGAATAAGGATGGGGAGTTTAATCCTGAGGTCTTTAAGAGCATATTCATAATCACTGGTATGAGCCAGTCCAGCAAGATGCAGGAGGTAAATGGATGAAAGCACGATGGCCGGCAAATTCTCTTTGCGCAGGAATTTCCTGAATACAGAAACAAATGCCTCAATGAATAGGAAAAGCGCCAGGGGCAGAGCCAATACTATCCTGGCTTCCGGTGGCCTTTTTTTCAGGATGGATATAAAGGCTGAGGCTTTATAAAATTCTAGCAGGACCGTTCCTCCCAGTACAAACTGGGCTACGCTCATAATGTATTTCGACAGGGGCAGGGAGGCGATCATCAGTCCAATGCCAAATAAATACAGGTAAAGGAGGATGTTTTTGGATTTCAAAATGGAAAGGTTCATGGTTTAACCTTTTTAATTCGTCAATGAAATAACTTCAACAAATTTAAGGGGAAAATCCATTTCCTGGTAAAATCTAAAACATTTACTTGCATACATTGCCAGTAGATTTGGTTTTTCACCGCCAGCAGGTCTGGTTTTTCATCGCTGGCAGGTCCTCCGGACGCTGCCGGGATGGCACTGCTTTATGGAAGTGATGGTTAACCTGTAATTACCCAGTTTTAAAAATCTCTAAAGTTCAGATACAAACTTTTCAAGGCTCCTGAATGCCTGTGATATCTCGAATTGTTCTTCGACCTTTATTCTTGCCGCTTTACCGAAGGTATGACGCAGGATCTTGTCATTGGCAAGCTTTATGGTTTTCTCTGCAAATGCTTTTATGTCGAATGGTTCGATAAGATACCCGGTTTCATTATCAGTAATTAGTTCGGGATTGCTGCTGATATCGAATGCTACCACCGGTTTTGAGCAAGCCATACCTTCTGCGATGGAATACCCGAATCCTTCCCAAATTGAGGTGACCAACAGTATGTCGATAGAATTCAAAAATGACTTTGTATCCTCAACAAACCCTAAAAAAGTTATATGGTCTGCAAGGTTCATTCGTCTTACCTGTTCCTGGAGCTCATTTTTTAGTTCACCATCACCGGCAAGGTACAGATGGAAATTTAATCCTTTGTCACGCAACAATCCTGCGATCTGAATAAGGTATCCCAGCCCTTTTTGGTGCGACAGCCTCGACAGGTTTCCCAGGAGGATTTGTTCCTGCTGTTTCTGAAAAAGTTCCTTGGTTATCCTGTTGTCAAGGGATGTAAGGTCAATACCGTTGTAGATCACTTTTATTTTTTCCGGATCAAAGAGTGCCGGGTTGTTTTTCAGGATGGTACGACCGGTTTCCTTCGAGTTGGTGATTATAAAATCAACGTAATGGCTGAAAATGTAGCGGTTCAGCCAGGTATTCCTTATGGGTATGGCGCTTCCTCTTCGGTAAATAATGTGTTTAACACCTGCTTTCCGGGCAGCCTTTCCGGCAGTTTTAAGATCGGAAGGCAGATTCAGGATTACGGTTTCGGTATAGGATTCTTTGAAGATACGCTTGTAAGTGGCTATCCTGAATGGATTAAGGAAGCCCAGGTTTCCTGATTTCACCGGAATGCATGAAATCCCGTTTTTCTTTAGCTTTTGAAACAGGGGACTGGCGGGATAGACCAGCGCCAGCACATCATGCCCTTTGGACGATAAGTGGACAGCCATTTCAAGGTGCCATTTCTCTGCACCTCCCCAGTCCTTATTGGTGTTTACAAAACAGATCCTCATGGGGCCGGGGCTTTTTCCTGGGTTTTTTCAATGGCCCTGAGCTTGGCATATTTCAGGAAGTTGGCATGAGCCGAGTTCCGGCAGATGACATATCCATAGAAGCCATCTAAAAACCCCAGATTCAGGAAATAGCTTTTTATGAATTTCAGGATAGGACTGAACCACATGGTCAGATAACAGGCTTTTCGTCCCATGCGGTGCATTTCCTTTGCCCTGATGGTGGAGAACTTGTTGATCTGATCCATATGCTGGTCAATGGTATAAAATGAGTAATGCAGAAGGTCTCCCCGCAGGTAATGATCTGTTGAACCGGGTTGAAGAACGAATTTGTCGTGAGGGTTTATCCCCTGCCACGATCCCTTACGACAGTCCCAAAGCCTGAGTTTCCGGTCGGGATACCAGCCGCAATGCTTTATCCATTTTCCGCAATAATTGGTAAGCCGGTTAAAATAATATCCGTCATACTGCCAGTTTTTTTTTGCTTCCAGGATGGATTGCCTGAGTTCTTCCGACAAGGCTTCATCAGCATCAAGGGAGAGTATATGCGGATTGGTAGCCTGAGTAATGGCAAAGTTTTTTTGTTCTATATGGCCGGCAAATTTGTTTTTCAGGAAACGGACCTGATATTTTTCACAAATTTCCTGGGTTTTATCGGTTGAAAAGGAATCAACCACCACGATCTCGTCGGCCACGCCTTCTACAGAACGTATGCATCTTTCGATGTTTCTTTCTTCGTTGTAAGTGATGATAACTACTGAGATTGCTGGCATGGAATGGCCTTGTTATTATTCAACACAAATATACTATTTTCAGCAGAGGGGTCTCATTTTTTCCAAAATGCCGCTGAAAAAAGGATAAGTACGGTAAAAAGCTCCAGGCGGCCCAGCAGCATCAGGAATGATAATACCCATTTACCGGCCATTGGAATGAAAGCATAGTTACCTACCGGTCCTACCGATCCTATTCCCGGACC